>CAZYCT010000001.1:0-57055 GCA_964646135.1 uncultured Coprococcus sp.
GGGTGGGAGAGATCGGAAGTAAATCAGTATCTCTTATAAAGTCCGGTTGGACAACGCTTCGTTCATGGGTGGGAGAAATTGGCAGCAAGGCGGTATCTCTTGTAAAATCTGGCTGGAAATCTCTGTCAAGCTGGGTTGGTACAAAGGTATCGGTTGGCATTTCTCTTATAAAATCCGGTTGGAGATCACTATCAAGTTGGATCGGTACAAGTGTGTCCGTTGGTGTTTCACTGTTCAAGTCTGGTTGGAGGAGTATCAAATCTTTCTTTGGTCTGTCCTCTGGTGGTGTAGTGGGCGCAAACGGTGGTGTGAAGTTGTTTGCATCTGGTGGCTCTATCAGCCGCAACGGAGTAGCAAATTGGTGGAATAGCATACCAAAATACGCAAATGGAACAAATAATGCGCATGGTACTGTTTTTGTGGCTGGTGAAGCAGGCCCAGAAATTGTAGGTAATGTGAATGGAAAAACAGAGGTGCTGAATAAATCACAGCTGGCAGCAACAATGTATGCAGCTATCGTGAACGGACTTTCCGTTTGTGTCAATCCATTGTGGTCAGCCATCTCAGGTATGATGGCTAATTGTACAAATGCGATTATTGCAAGCATGGCTTATCTGGCTGAACAGGATGTATCAGTGGACGGAATAAGGGCTGATGCTATTTCTGGCGGTGGGGAAAATGCTACACTGATCACAACACTGCAAGCATTAGCAGACAGGGTGGCGTATAAAGTTCCGGTTGTAGCTACAGGTGCAGTGTCACCGTATGGAGTGAAAAGCGCAGCAAGCTCTACAGAAAGCATAAAAAGTGCAATCGATGCATCAAATGATGAATTGATATCAGTTGTTATGCAATCTGTAACAAATGCCACTACAGCAATCGTAGGGGCAATCCAGACATATAGTGGTACAGAGGTAAACTTGGACGCAAACAGTCTTTCTACCGCTATTATCAATGAAATTAACAGACGTACACGCGCTTACGGACAATCTCCGTTAGTAGGTGTGTAAGAGAGGAGGATATTTATGTATGAAACCAACATTCCAGATTAACGGGCACGATTACACTGAATATCTTTCTTGGGACGGTTTGAAATCAATAAGAAATGATTTGGACAAAGACGGGAGTGGTCGTAACCTGTTGGACGGGTTAATGTATCGTTTCCGCGTTGCCACAAAAGTACAGTGGACAGTATCTTTTAATCGACTGTCAGAGGATATTATGCGGCAGCTGGAAACAGATATGTATGCCACAGACAATTATGTAAAGGTTACAACGTTGGATGCTAAAACCAATAGATATGTTGAACGGACATATTATTGCTCTACGATCAATGAGGGTATACAGCGATATGTTGATGGTAAGACCGTCTATGATGAAGTAACATTCAATATCACAGAGAGGTAGCAGCATGAGAAACAGAAGTGATACATGGAAGAAATTGACAGTCAGGGGCAAGTTCACCTTTGAAACAAAAGCGGTTATCGGTGGTAAAGAATATCTCACCATATCTGCTCCAAAGATTAGCCGTTCCCTGATGAACTCACCTCTGCAGGTTGGAAACTGCAATTCTGCCACCTTATCTGTGTCTATTCTTACAGATGATGTGATACCGCCTTCCAGCAGGGCGGTTATCAAAGGACGTGTGACAGATGGACAGGGGACGTACAGCGAATGGCTGAATTTTGGTACCTTTTATATCGATCAACGAGATACCAGTTACGCGGGCTTGGTGACTATCAGTTGCTATGATGCAATGCTGAAAGCCAATCAGATGTATCTAAGCGCGATAGATACTGAACTTGTATGGCCGAAAGATATGGTGACGGTCGTAAATGAGATAGCTGCAAGAATAGGTGTAAGACTTGATAGTAGAACTGTTTTAAAACAAGGTGCTGCTTACATGGTGCCATTTCCGAAAGGGCTTACAATGGTGCAGGTGCTTGGTTATATTGGCGGTTGCAATGGCGGTAATTGGATTATTACAGAAGACAATCTATTAAGACTTGTGCCACTTGTAACAATCCCGGACGAGACGTATTACATCATTGACTATGATTATCAGCGGATTAAAACCTCAGACGGGTATCTGTTGGTGCATAAAGAATCTGATGATCAGGCAGAAGATGCAGTAGAAGATTTTCTAAACGTACCTATCGTACTCGGTACGATAACAAATGGTGCACCTGTAACGGTAACAGCTGTGACCGGTTCAGATAGTGACAGCAACAGTTTTATTGCAGGAGATACAACTACAGGTGTGACCTTAAATATTGGTTCCAATCCATATGCTACGCAAGAAATCATCGACAGTCTGTATGCTGACTTTAAAGGACTTGTTTATGAACCGTATACAGCAACAAAAGCAATTTATGATCCAGCGGCAGAACTAGGAGACAAGATCAAGATCGGGGAATATGTTCATAGTGTTATTTACAACACGAACATGAAACTCGATCTTGATTTTTTATCGGATATGTCCGCACCGAACAGTGAAGAATTGACAAGTGAATATCCGTATCTGTCTGAGTTGGAAAAATTGAAACAATCCACTGAAAATTTCACAAAAAACGTGAATGAGTCTACAGAAGCATTAACGAAAGAGATCGAAGAAAATAAGTCTGATGTAGAAAAAGTTTCTGAAAATCTTACTTCTGAAGTTATTCGTGCAGGAAAAGCAGAAACTGCATTATATGAACAGTTGGATGCCGAAGCAACTAGAGCAAAAAATGCGGAATCTGATTTAGATGGAAGAATCTCTTCATTGGAAAAAACACAATCCGGTACGATTGCTACGGATATTGGTGAATTGAAAAAAACTGTAAAAGCCAATACAGATTCGATTATTTCATTGAAAGAATCAGTCGATTCGCAGGGAAAAAATCTTACAGAATTGCAAAGAACGGTAAGCACGCAGGGAGAAACAATCGAAGCAATTAAGCAGGTGAACGACACACAGACAACGCAGATCACAGGACTACAAGAATCTGTAAACAATCAAGGGATTACACTGGAAGAACACACTACTTCATTAGCTTCTATTAAGGAAAGTCTGAAGTCGCAAAATACTGAATTGGCTGCTGTAAAAAAGATGGCACAGCAAAATTCATCTGACATAGCAACAATGCAGGACACTCTTACAGATCATACAGCACAGTTTGTCACAATAAATGAAAAGCTGGATGCAATACTTGCAAAATTGAGTAGTGGTTCTGGAGATACAGAAACAGAAACAGAAACAGAATAACTAAGAAGGAGGACGGGATATGGCAGACAAAAGAATAAGTGATTTTCCTACCGTCACCGAAGCAAAAGATGATGATTTACTCTTGATAGATTCAGAGCAAGAAACATATAACATTAAAATGCTCACCATCCGGCAAGCGGCTCTCAGCATGGTGCGGGATGAGGTTAATAAAATGAACAGTGCTATAAAAAATATTGATAGTGCTGTTGCGGGCGTTCAAGATGATGTTTCAGATCTATCGGAATCTGTAAAGAAAAACGCACTTGCCCTTTTGGAAAAGGTAGACGGTGCGTATGTCGGTGACGATGGGTGCTTATATCTGACCGCGGATGATGCGGTAGTAGTAGGCCCATTAGGGCCGTTTGCTGGAACGGGCGGCGGTAGTGGTGGCGGTAGTGGCAATAATGCTACACTTACGCTTACGAACACAAGCGGCTGGTTGGCGGCAACTGTGGCACAGAACAGTTCCTGTGTCATTAAAGCAAATTGGAGTTCATTGGAAAATGATTTTTCTACTGGTGCTGGTACATTAACATTACGTGTAAATGGTTCTACAAAAACAACCAGAAGCGTGGATCAGGGGGATATCTACATAGATGTTAAGGATTTCCTTAGCAGTGGATCAAATAGTGTGAAATTGACAATTACAGACGTTTACGGAAATAACCGAACTATCAACTTTTCAATCACAGTGGTGTCTGTCTCATTGTCCTCTACATTCGATGAAACAGTTATTTTTACCGGAGCTATTGCATTCACCTATATCCCAGTAGGAAATATCGAAAAAACGGTTCATTTTATATTGGATGGAAAGGAAATTGATACAGCAGTTACGTCTGTATCAGGCAGACAGCAAAGTTATCTGATTCCGGCACAAACTCATGGTACTCATGCTTTGCAAGTATATTTTACTTGTGATGTTGATGGGAATGAGATTCGATCAAATGAACTGTATTATGAAATAATATGTGCTGTAGATGGAGATATGCACCCAGCAATCGCCAGCAACTACAGGGAGTCTGAAGTAGTACAGTATACTTCTATTCCAATCACATACCGTGTATATGATCCATCTAATATGACTACTGAGGTTAAACAGTTTGCAAACGATGAATTGGTTTCTACACAAACGGTAGACAGGACAGAACAGACTTGGACGTATAGGGCGGATAAAACAGGTAAATTGAACCTTAGAATTGATGCTGACAATGGGTATGCAACGGCATCTAAGAGCTGGGCCATTTCAGTCACAGAAAGCAACATAGATGTATCAGCAGAAACAGAGGATCTATCCTTGTATTTGTCAAGCTATGGACGATCCAACAATGAAGAAAATCCGGGAATATGGAGCTATAAAGATATCGCTGCAACATTTACGAATTTCAATTTTATATCAGATGGTTGGCAGATGGATAAAGACAAAATTTCAGTCCTTCGTGTTGCAGGTGATGCAAG
Organism: uncultured Coprococcus sp.; assembly: GCA_964646135.1. Taxonomy (GTDB): domain Bacteria; phylum Bacillota; class Clostridia; order Lachnospirales; family Lachnospiraceae; genus Allocoprococcus. The sequence continues at coordinate 4,703 of CAZYCT010000001.1, forward strand.
ATTGGAGATCCCTCTGAAAATCTTTGAAAAGGATTTCCGCTCTACTGGTAAGACTATCGAGCTTGAATTTTCTACCGGTGAAGTCATGGACTATGATGCAGTTATTCTTTCCTGCATGTCCGGTGGCAGAGGTATTGAACTGACGGCGCAAAGAGCAACGATGAAATCTGAACAGTCGGAGATATTCACAAGCTATAAAGAGGATGAGCACATCAGAATCGCTTTTGTTGTCGAAAAACGATCAGAAAACAGACTGATACAGTGCTATATCAATGGTATAATGTCCGGTGCAGTACAATATCCAACAGATGATGATTTTTCGCAGCAGTCACCGGTAAACATTTCAATCGGATCAAATGATTGTGCGCTTAATTTGTATTGCATCCGAGTGTATGACAATAACCTTACACGTTATCAGCTTTTGGATAACTGGGTTGCCGACAGCCAGAATGTAGATGATTTGCTTGCAAGAAATGCAAGAAATGATCTTTTTGACGCATATGGGTCTATCGTTATTGATAAGCTGCCAAATACGCTCCCATATCTGGTTATCACAGCGGGAGAACTGCCAACTTATAAAGGCGATAAGAAGATTGTATCCGGTTATTATGTGGATCCACAGCATCCGGAACGATCCTTTACATTTGAAAATGCGGAGATTGATGTACAGGGTACTTCTTCGGCTGGATATGAGCGCAAGAATTTCAAGATCAAATTTAAAGCCGGTTTTGTGATAGACGGAAAGACAGTAGAGACCTATGCTTTACGTGGTGATACTGAGTCAGTACCAACCAATACATTCACGTTCAAGGCAGACGTTGCATCCTCAGAAGGTGCAAATAACGTTGAACTGATACGTTTATATGATGATATTTGTCCGTACAAAACCCCGCCACAGGAGAAAGATGGCAGGGTCAGACAGGGTATTGACGGATTTCCGATTGTTATATTTCAGGATGATGGTAAGAACGTGACATTCATCGGAAAATACAATTTCAATAACGATAAAGGTACAGAGGAAGTCTATGGTCTGTCTGTAGGTGACGAATCATGGGAAATCCTAAACAACACATCTTCGCGTGTAAATTGGAAATCTGCTGATTATACAGGAACAGACTGGATGAACGATTTTGAAGGAAGATACCCAGATGGAAATACTGATCCGGCAAATCTTGCGGCATTGGCAGAGTGGATCGTATCCACCGATCGAAGTGCGGCAACGGATAGAGCATTGGGATCTGCCGTTGAATATGAGGGAAAGACCTACACACGCGACACAGAGGAATATCGTTTGGCAAAATTCAGAAATGAAGTAACGGAGCATTTTGAAAAGGATGCGCTTTTATTTAATTATTTATTCACTGAATTATTCTTGATGGTTGATAACCGTGCGAAGAATGCGTTCCCAACGTTCTTTGACGGTCATAAGTGGATCATATTCCCCTACGACTATGATACTGCAATCGGCATCAATAATGAGGGTGCACTGGTCTTTGATTATTCACTGGAAGATACTGACAAAGTAGATGGTGCGAACGTCTACAATGGACAGGAATCCGTGTTGTGGGTAAATGTCAGGGATGCTTTCCGTGACGAGCTGGCAAGTATGTACCAGACGCTCAGATCAGAAGGGAAACTGTCTTATGCAGATACTGAGCAACGTTTTGAAGAACATCAAAACAAGTGGCCTGAAGCCATTTTCAATGAGGATGCGTGGGTTAAGTATCTTGCACCACTGGTTGAAAAAGGAAATGCGGCATATCTTGCTATGCTGCAGGGTTCAAAAGCGGAACAGCGTAAATGGTGGCTCTACAATCGTTATCGTTATATTGATAGTAAATACAATGCAGGTGATGCGCTTTCCGACTTCATCATGGTTCGTGCATATGCAAAGGACGATATCACAGTGACTCCGTATGCATCTATTTATGCAACTATCAAATACGGTTCATATCTGGTGCAGAAAAGAGCACTCAGAGGTGCCACATACGCGCTTGAGTGCCCTCTGGACGAGTTCAACGATACAGAGATATACATTTATTCATCTTCCCAATTAAAGAGCGTAGGAGACCTGTCAGGGCTTATGGTGGGCTATGCTGATTTCAGTAAAGCTGTCCGGCTACAGTCATTAAAGTTAGGTGATGGTGCAGAAGATTACAGCAATCCGAATATGAAAGAATTATATTTGGGAAATAACACACTTCTGAAGACGATTGATCTGAGAAACTGTCCGAACCTCACACAGACAGTGGATGTATCAGGATGCTCCAATCTGGAATATGTATATTTTGATGGTACAAGTATTCCAAGTATTACTCTTCCGGCCGGTGGTATCATGAAAACGCTGCATCTTCCGGCAACAGTGGCCAACCTTACAATCCGTAACCAAAACGGCATCACAGAATTTGTCATGCCAACTTATGAAAACATCACTACATTATGGCTTGAAAATGTTGGTAATCTGGTGGACAGTAAGGAAATGGTGCAGGTGATTAAAGAAAACAGCCGTGTGCGTATCATCGGACTTAACTGGATTTTTGAGAGCATTGAAGACGCGCTTGCATTGTTTGATGTATTGGATGGTATGAGAGGACTTGATGAAAACGGAAATAACACAGATACCGCACAGGTCAGTGGTACAATCCATGTACCAACTTTGACAGGTGCACAGATGGCGGATATCCAGAAGAGATATCCAAGTATCAGAGTTACGTATGAGCATATCACGAGCTATTGCTATTTCTATAATTACGATGGATCCACATTATTGTACACAGCACCATGCGTGGATGGATCTGACGCGACTTATGGTGGTAGTACACCAACAAGACCATCTACGGCACAGTACAACTATTCATTTGCTGGATGGGGACTCATGCCCGGCGGCAGCGTAAATTCAGAAGCATTAAAGAATGTATCAGCGGATAGAAAGGTATATGCTATTTTCTCAGGAACAGTACGTACCTATACCGTGTACTTCTACAATGGCAACACACTTCTGCAGACCGTCACAAACGTGGCATACGGCAGCAGTGCAACTTATACAGGAGACACACCGGTATCACCGGATGGAAGTGCAGAGGATTACCCATTTGAAGGCTGGAACCCGGAACCGAAAAATATTACCGGGAATACATCATGTTATGCAAAATTTGGTTCGCCGCTGGAAGTAAAAGAAATCACGGATAGTTGGGAGACAATCATTGCAGCTTGTGCAGATGGTTCTTACCGAAATAAATACAAAGTAGGTAACTACAAGGCACTGGATCTTGGAGCACAGGGCGTTGTAAATATGCAGATCGCTGGAGTCGATAAAGATACTCTTGCAGATGGCTCAGGAAAAGCACCGCTGTCTTGGATCAGTAAAGAGTTACTTATGACAAGCCACAGAATGAACCCGTCACTTGTAACGAACTATAATACTTATCAAAAAGCTGCATGGGTGGCTGATGAAGACCAGACAAATGGGTGGAAATCTAATAACCAGAAAATCGGAAGCACTTCTGCAGTGGCAGAATTTACGGTTACTGCAGTTTCATACGGTACACTTACTGTTTCTTATAAAGTTGCTTCTGAAGCAAATTATGATAAGCTGACAGTCGTAGTGAACGGCACAACAGTTGCAGATGCGATTAGCGGAAATACGGACTGGGCAGATTATACAATAGAATGTTCTTCTGGTGACACTGTAACAGTGAGAGCTACTTACTCTAAGGACAACAGTGGAGACAGCAATGGAGATACGGCATATGTTAAATTCTCTAGTGATGGAACTATAACAGTGACTGCAAATATCACAGATATGGAAGTGAAAGAAGTCAGAGACTATCAGATAGGAACTGGATCTATTGGCGGATGGGAAAATTCAGAAATGAGATCCTATCTGAAGGAAACAGTCAAGCCACTTATTCCTGCTGTGGTTAGAAACGCAATCGTAGAAGTCACAAAGACACAGAACGCATACAACACAAGTGGATCAAGCTATACGCAGACAACAACAGATGATGTATGGATTCCTGATTACAATGAAGTATTTAGCAACCCTTATTTGTACAAAGGTTTATTCCCTGATAACAACAGCCGTATCAAGTATAAGGTAGGCGCGACTAGCGCCTCTTGGTGGTGGCTGCGGCGCGCGTACAACAGTAACGTCTTCGGCAACGTCGGCAGCTTCGGCAGCTACGACAATTACAGTGCGTACAATACAAACGGCGTTGCCCTCGGCTTCTGTACCTAATCCATAATCTAGGTATCTGGCCCCCTTTGTGGGGCCAGATACACACAGGAAAGACCACAAAAATAATGAGTTGCCGCCGTAAGGCGGCCAAATTTTTAAAAAGAAAGAGAGGATCAGATATGCCTGACATGAAAATCGTACTAAAAGATAAAACAGAACTTAGTATTGACGGTCTGAATTTTCCAGCAAACATCATTAAAACCTGCAAGGCAAAAGATGAAGTAATGAATGTATGGGGCTTTCTTACAAACGACAATATGGAAGAAATGCACGTATATGAAGATGGCGTGGAATCTATTGTGATGAGAGGCTACACGCTGGACGGGGTGCAGGCAACAGTCAATCCGGACGGAACAGTTGCAGCACACTTCTATTTGCGTGATGGACAGTACGCATCTGTTATTACGGACGCAGTAGCAGAAGCTGAGAAAGAAGAAATACTGGCACTCGTTACTAAGTACGGTGGATTCAGAACACAGGTTGTTCAATCGGATAAAATTGGTTTTGACTGGCGAGAAGAATACATCGGAGAGGTACTTTTGAACAGAACTTATGTAGGACAGGAAAAGCCTGTAGGAACAAAAGAAAATCCGATTGAATACTATGAAGGGGTCCCGCTTATCAATGGCGCCTACTATATGAAAGATGGCACAAGACAGGTGTATATGGATGGTGAATGGACGGAATTTTAAGAGAAATCTGTAGAAAAAATTAAAATGTGGTGATATAATGCAGTTCGTATATTTTGTGGAAGGGGTGAATATCAATGTCCGTTATTAAAAGTAAACGGTCAGAATCTGAAATGGAATTTATTTACACTGCAAGGCAGTTGCAGATTTATACCATTCAGAAATGTGTTAATTTTCCTAAAAGATATACATTTTATGTCAGCCAACCGATTGTGGATTCTGCCACAAAAATCCATCAGTGTGTAAAATGCGCAAACTCAATCTATCCATTAAATCAGCACGAAGCGCAAATGCGCAGAGACTATATGCTTCAAGCAAACGCAGAGCTGTACAGTTTGATATCACAGATAGAAGTTGCACAGGAGATATTTGGAATTGATTCGGATAGCATCAAATATTGGATGGAAATTGTAGAAAAAGAAATGCGTTTGGTAAAAGCTGTAATGAAAAAAGACCGGGAAAGGTATAAAGATCTGCCTTAACCGGCATCGGGTTATGTTCTGTATCTATTGTGTCCGCCTCTTGGTGGTGGCTGCGGCGCGCGAACAACAATAACAACTTCAACAACGTCAACAGCAACGGCAACAACAACAATAACAATGCGAACAATACAAACGGCGTTGCCCTCGGCTCCTCTCTTGTCAGACAAAGTAACCATCGGGTGAAATCAGTACGGGAAGGAGAGAAGGAGAATATGACCCTCCTCTGAGAAAAGGGGTAAATAAAAACTCTGATAGGTCTGGACGGACGCTGCTTGCATGGCAGGAATTGATGGTTATTTCCTGTTTCATGTCCAGTGACCTTATGCGGATATTGTAACCATCCGGCATTCGTACAGAGTTTATAACTTATGGAAAGGATAGTTGCACATGACAAGCGAAGAACGCCGTGAAGCACGATACCGGCGCAGGAAAGCAAAACGTGAAGAGAGAAAAGTTGTAAGTTGTGCTGAGCATGATGATTTTGAACAGGTGTTTTCATATGCGCATTTATACCAATCCTATCGAATCTGTCGAAAAGGAGTGGCATGGAAGGCAAGTGTGCAGAAGTATATCACGCAAGCACCACTTAACGTTATGCAGACACACAGAAATTTACACAATGGGACTTTTAAGACCGGCGGTTTCTTTGAATTTGATCTCATGGAACGTGGAAAGAAAAGACATATCAGAAGTGTAAAAGTTGGAGAAAGAGTAGTTCAAAGGTGCCTATGTGACAATGCATTAGTTCCTGTTTTGAAACGTACCTTCATCTACGATAACGGTGCCTGCATGAGGAATAAGGGCTACACATTCACTGTTCGGAGATTGTGCCAGCATTTAAGAGAGCATTATCGGAAACATGGGAATCAAGGCTATATTCTGTTGTTTGATTTTAGAAGATTCTACGATAACATTTCACATAAATTACTTCGTAGGATTCTCAATAAGGAATTTACAGATGAACGGATCATACAGCTGACGAACCATTTTATCAATGCTTTCGGCGAGATCGGTCTGGGGCTTGGTAGTCAAGTCAGCCAGATTCTTGCATTGGCATCTGCAAACAAAATTGACCATTTTATCAAGGAAAAACTCCATATCCGGGGATACGCCAGATACAACGATGATGGGTATTTGATACACCCGGATAAAAGCTATCTGAAGAAATGCTTAGACAGCATAAAGTGGCTCTGTGATGAATTGGAAATCAAATTGAATGAAAAGAAAACACAGATTGTAAAGTTGTCACATGGATTTACTTTTTTAAAGATCCGTTTCTTTCTTACGAAAACAGGGAAGGTTATCAGGAAAATCCGGCGGAGAACTATTACAAAAATGCGTCATAAATTGAAATCATTAAAAGTTTTGCAAGAACAGGGTGCGATCGAATATGCGGACATATACGCCTGCTGGCAAAGCTGGAAATCATACGCTGAAAGTTTCAATGCGTATCATACAATAAAAAATATGGCAAAACTGTTTGATGAGCTATTCATAAACTCATGGCTCAATGAACAGCGAAGTTATATCTTTGGGTAGAAGCTCGCAGTATTTCATGCTGTGGGCTTTTATTATGTACAAAAATAGGAGAGGAGGACTGCTATGGGAAAGACATAGATAAAATCACACAGCACTTACTAATCAATTTTTATATACGGAAGGAGACCATGATTATGAAATCAGGCATTTGTACAGCAACGGGCGTTATTGGCGGATTCGTTGCTTCTTTATTTGGCGGCTGGAGTGCAGCATTAACAACTCTTGTGATTTTTATGGGGATCGATTATTTTTCCGGGCTGCTTGTAGCGGGGGTGTTCCATAACAGTAAAAAAACTGAATCAGGGGCACTGGAAAGCAAGGCAGGGTGGAAGGGCTTGTGTCGTAAAGGCATGACTCTTTTAATCGTATTGATCGGATACAGACTGGATCTGGCGATCGGCGTGAATTACATTAAGGACGCAGTGACGATTGCTTTTATTGCGAATGAGACAATTAGTATTGTGGAAAACGCAGGATTGATGGGTGTTCCAATGCCGGAGATTCTCACAAAAGCGATTGACGTACTTAATTCCAAGTCTAAAGCAAATAACGATAGTACAGTGGAATAAGCTGCATGGGGACAGGCCATAAACCTGTCCTCTTTTTACAAGGAGGTACAGAGATGAAAAAAGAGAACATTGAAGTATTGAGAAAAATTCTATATGCAGTCGAGTCTGGCGGTCAGGTGTACGGTGAGCAGAACTACGCTGCTTTTGCGGGTGTTGGGGCAAACACTACAAATGAAAAAGCGATTACCATTGGCGCAGGACAGTGGTATGCAAATGAAGCGAAAAAACTTTTGCAGAAAATCAAAGAAAAATACTTAGATACTTTTGAAAAATATGATACGGCAGGGATTGCAGCGGATCTGGAAAAAAGCTGGAGCAACTATGGATGTACAAAAACATCTAAGAAGGGGAAAGCGATTGTAGCCATTATTTCTTCCAATGCAGGTATTAAGTGTCAGGATGAGTTGATGGAAGAACAAATTCAATTATATGAAAAAAGCATAACTGCTACTTATGGAGATATGCCAGATGATGCAATGATGGAGTGCATCAATATCATCCATCAGGGTGGATCGAGTGCATTAAAGCGGATTCTGGGAAAGACAGCTACACCGCTGTCTGCAAAAAACATCTATGCAGCACTCTGTACGGATCCTGCTGATAAATCATCTGATAATCAAGTAGGTGATTATGTAACAAGACAGAAGAAGGTGTATGGATTTATCACAAAATACGTAGCAGCGGACGAGAATGTTAAGGGGGATAAGACCGTGACAGAATTAGAACTTAGACAGAGCGTAGCAAATTGGCTTGCAGCTTATCAGGGGATTTCAGAAGGCAGCGCAAAGCACCAAGAGATTCTTGACATCTATAACAACAGTAAATTATGCACAAGACATAAAATGACGGTGGCATATCCATGGTGTGCAACCGCTGTATCCGCTGCTTTTATTGCAAAGGGCCTTGCAGGAAAAACAGGTTCAGGAACTGTATTTGAATGTGTAGAATGTTCCTGCAATGAAATGATCAATCTTGCGAAAAAGCAGGGAACATGGGTAGAGAACGATGCTTACAAGCCTGCTGTGGGCGATGTGGTGCTGTATGACTGGCAGGACAGTGGAAAAGGCGATAACACCGGAGTACCAGATCATGTTGGTATTGTTTATTCGGTGAGCGGTAACAGCTTCAGAGTGGTAGAAGGTAATATCAGTAATACAGTGGGCTTTAGAAAAATGGCAGTAAATGGTACATATATCCGTGGATATATCGTACCGAAATATGCTAAAAAAGCATCAGGTAACTCCACAAACCAGACGAGTGCAGCATCCGGTTCCAGCACATCATTGAATAAAACGGAAAAATGGTCGGGCAAGGTAAACGCAGATGGTGTGAACGTAAGAAAATGGGCTGGTACAGAAAACGCAACTTGTTCCTTCAGTCCGCTTAATACCGGTGCCGCAATCAGTGTGTGTGATAGTGTAAAAGCATCAGACGGAAGTACATGGTACTACATCAAATATGATGGTAAATATGGATTCATGCATTCTGATTATGTGTCAAAAAATGCTGCTGCGAGTCAGCCTAATACCAGTGCCCCAGCCACTGTGCAGTCTAAAACGGCAAGTGAAGCAGCGCATAGTAAAGATAATGGTCTTGCAGGAACATATAAAACAACAGCTGCATTGAATATCAGAAATGGTGCAGGAACAGCTAAAAACAAATTTGGTTCAGACAAAACTGTATTAGTAACAGCTCCAGCCGGAACGAAAGTGCAGTGTTATGGATACTTTACTACGGTTGATGCAGTCCGGTGGCTGTATGTGCAGTTCACATATAATGGTGTAAAATACACCGGCTTCGCATCAAGCAAGTATTTAAACAGACAGTAAAAAATATTTTACTGCAAAATATCCCTCTCTGAGAGCATACCGCTCTCGGAGAGGGCTTTTTTTTGTAGAATTTGAAGGGTTACATTGGGGTTACAAACTGCGAAATTCAATGTAATCGAATGTAACTTTGTAACTTCAAAAATTACATTGATTACATTGAATTACAAAATATGTAACAGCTGAAATCATTATAAATACTGATGTTTTCAATATAAGTTACATAATTACATTATTTTTCTATTGAATATATGTAGATAGAATTTAGAGAATATATAAACTCTTTAAATTCTATATTTCTGCCTAATTCGAATAAGTCTATACGCGCGCACGCGAAACGTAATCGGCATCTATAAAATGACAGTAAAAAATATTTAACTAAAGTATTGACAAGTTAAAATAATTTTGCTATCATGCAATTAGTCAAATAAATTTAACTAAAGGGGGATGAAAAAATGACACGACATATTACAGTAAATACCGTAGAACAGGCGTGGCGCAAGGTGAGCGAATTGTTTCCAACAGATTTTCAAAAGGATGAGAGCTGTTCAATCAATGCAGGATACCCAATATACAGAAGTACAGCAGCCGGTCATGATGAATTTATCTGTGATTTGAACGCACGACTTGAAATAAATCTGAGTGCCACAGACACAATCAATGTTTGGATAAAAGAGGATGATAGCATGGAAGTCATGAAAAACACTAGAGCACTTCACAAGGAATTAGCAAGGATAATGAGCAAAGAGACTTTAAGAGGAATGTGTAATGATCTTTTTGAGAAAAGCTCAAAAATCAGACCATCAGTAGATGAAGAAAGATTCAAAAAGTGGTGTATAATCTGGGCCATTTACGATAATGAATGGTGCAACAGGTATGATGAAGAGTATTAAGGGAGAGGGCAGCATATGAACCGACGCAGATATAAAGCTAAATTGAGAGAACAAAAAAGACTTGGAATACTAAGTCTTATAATGGCAATCATTTGTTTGGTGATTGCTATAAAAATACCTGACACGGACGGGACGGGAGACGCATTTCTGCTTTTTCTCATAATGGGATTGGGGTGTCTGTTTTCAAAGAAGATCATCATCTATTAAAGGGAGGAAAACAAAATGAGCATGAAAGATATTTATTGTGCAGCTGCTTTTAGAGTGTTACAAGGATGGTGTACAGCAATGCCGCAGAGTGTTGTAGAGGGAACCTTAAAGGAATTTAAGGATATGGGAGGCATTGACCTGCCAGATAGTCCAAGAGACATCATAGAAAAAGCTCTTGCTCATTGTGGGAAAGATGCAAAAATCACTCATGCTATTGTCAATACAGTTGGTATTGATCAGGATATTCAGATTTCTTTTGTAATCAGCACACCGGAGTATCCAATCGACAGTGATAAAGCATTACTGGATGAAAATGGGGTTCTTGCCTATGTGTATAATGTGTCAGCTCCGTGGTGCAGCGAACTTGGTATAATCGGTTTCCATCGAAAAGGTAAACATATTCACAGGATTTGGTGAGAGGAGGTGAGAGACGAGTGAAGCTACACAAATATTACAGCATCCTGCGCCCGGTCATGCCGGGCAGCTATCCGAACCATGATGTTGTTCAGGTTGTTAATTTCGATGATAAAATGTACTGTGAGGATATAGGAGAAAACGCATGGGGGTACATTCTTTTCCGAGTACCACTGTCAGAAAAAGAAGTGGATGCGTATGAACTTGTTTCAGCAGAACAGAAGAAATATTATGCAGTTACATCTGCAGTCTATGATGGTGGCAGAGTAACTATGAAGATTACAGATTCTGTTCATGCGGTGAAAAAGCCTGAAAACACATCAAAATCATTGGCAAGAAAAGATATCTACGTAGATTGGTTTGAAAGCAAGGAAGACGCTGAGGATTTTATAAAAGAGAACTGAATGGTGTCTACAGCTCTCAGAAAGAGGTTATCAATAGTGTGTTAATACCACTCTGTAATTATGCATACAAGGAGGTTAAGTGATGATTGTAAGAATGATAGGAGACTTGTTGGAGCTGGATGCTGACATAATTTGTCATCAGACAAATTATCAAGGTGTTATGGGTGCCGGTATCGCTTATTCAATTCGAGAAAGATTGTTGTCGGAAAAACATATCCGTGAATATGAGCGATACTGTGCAGAAAATCAAGAAAAGGCACTAGGAACTGTACAGTATCTGGAATACAAGCCGGGGAAATTTGTAGCGAACTGTTTCAGTCAGGGAACGGTTTCAAAGATGAACGCTGGAGTTACAAATTATGCTGCGTTGAAAAAATGCTTGATGGGAGTCCAGAAATATGCTGCAAGGAACGGGTGTTCTGTTGCCTTACCATGCAAAATGGGTTGCGGTCTGGCCGGTGGAAATTGGGAACTTGTTCAGGACATCATTGAACGCATATTTGTGGATATAGACTGTTTGATCGTATATCAGCCACATGATGCAGAACTGAGAAAAGCTGATATTGAGAGGAGGTACTGATGAACATACATGGAGTAGAGTTTGATTCGATGCTGAACGGCGATGGGCTACGTGCTGTAGTGTGGGTGGCCGGTTGCTCGCATAAATGCGGTGGGTGTCAGAATCCGCAGACATGGGATCCGCAAAGCGGAAGAAAACTTACGGAACAGGATATTGCAGATTTATTGGCATATTTGGAAAAAGATTATGTATCTGGCACTACTTTCTCAGGAGGCGATCCGCTGTATCCTGATAACAGAGAAACTGTAGAGAAACTTTGCAAGTTAGTAAAAGAGAGAGTCCCACAAAAGACCATATGGGTATATACAGGGTTCTTGTATGAACAGGTTGCAGAACTTCCGCTAATGCAGTATGTAGATGTTCTAGTGGACGGGCCATTTGTGAAAAAACTGGCCGATGTAAAATATCCGTGGGCGGGCAGTACAAATCAGAGAGTGATTCATTTGAAAAAAGGAGGATTAGAGAATGAAAGTAATATTTGAAATGGAAAAGGCAACAAAGAATACGATTAAATTTGCAGAGATGTTAGAGAACAATCTGGACGCGCCAAAAGTAGGCACATTGTACGTTCCGAAGTCCACACTTGGCGCACTTGGATGGTCTGAGGGTAAGAAAATCAGTGTGGACTTGCAGGTGACGGAGTAATAGTTACACATGGAAGTTTTAAAGCTGGAGCGGTTTTTTCACTCCAGCTTTTTTTTACAATTTGGTATCGACTGAAATTACGTTCAGGATCCATGAATATTTTCGTCTGTTATCACTATCCCTGAGCGAAGCTCGCAGCAGGCGAAAATTTCCCCCGCTGCGTTCTGCGGCTTTTATGTCATTTAGAGTGACGGTTCTTGTGTCTCCACCAAAATTGAAATTGATCTTTAAATCCCCATTGTCATAAAGATAAATACTGTTGATAAATATATCAATCAACCGTTTCTGACATTCCCTGTCACTTAGATCAGCATCCCGGAACTGCTCAATGAAAAACTGAATATGGTCTCTTGTAAGGTTCAGACTGTTTTGAATTTCAAAATCAGCAATGGCCTTTTTTAATGCTTCTTGCTGTGCTGTCAATTCTCCTATACGGGCCTTTATCGTATCATTGAATATTCCGGCTTCAATAGAGCGGACAAGATTGTTAATGCCATTTTGGGTGTCAGTAAGCTGTTTGCGCAGCACTTGGAGATGTTCTGTATTTTTATCTTGATCTTGATAATATTCCCATGTTTTATCAGTAATAAATGCAATCAGTTCATCATCATCCAGCATCTTCATTACTTCATTCAGCACAGCTTTTTCAAGACGTTCTTTTCTGACAGATTTCTTTTTGCATATCTTTCCGTGTTTTCGGTTGTTGACACAGCAGTAGTAATGATATCGTGCTTCAATACCTTTTGGTGGAGCAGAACTTGTGCCAATCATTGCAGCTCCGCAGTGACCGCAGAACACCTTCCCTGTAAGCAGATAGTCCGCATACGTCCATTTATGTGATGGCATTCTACGGTTAATTTTCAACATTTCTTGTGCTTTATCAAATGTTTCTTTATCTATCAATGCTGGTATCGCATCCTCCACATATATTTCATCTTTGAATTGATATACTCCGATATATTTTTTGTTTTGCAAAACAGTTCGTATATGACCAAGTGTGTATGGCTTGCCTTTGGAGTTGTATATTCCGCCATTCTCCAATTCTTTTATGATTTCGGACATGGTTTTTCCAGCAACGTACAGATCAAATATTTTCTTGACTATAGGAGCTGTGTCGGGATTTATTTCAAAATCTCCATCAGTTGTTATCTGGTAGCCCAACGGAACATTACCACCCGTCCATTTACATTTCTTTGCTGTTTCATGCAATCCACGTCTGACGTTTTGGGAAAGCTGCAAGCTGTAATACTCAGCCATACCCTCTAATACAGATTCAAGGATAACACCTTCTGGTGAGTCCGGGAGATTTTCTGCAACATACTCGACTGCTACACCGTGTTTTTTAGCCCGGTATTTGTTAAAAGTGATTTCTTCTCTGTTACGACCAAAACGGTCAACTTTCCAGACTATGATTATCTGGAAATGTCCTTTCGCACAATCGGACAACATTTTCTGGAACTCATAACGGTTATCCGTCCGTCCAGAAATAGCGCGGTCAATGTATTCATGTACAATCGTGTATCCTTTTGCGTCCGCATAAGTCTTTGCTGCCGCAAGTTGTCCTTCTATGGATTGTTCACCCTGATTATGAGAAGAGTATCGGGCGTATACTACGGCCATTTTCCCAGTTGTTTCTTTCTTACTCATTGGTCTGATTCACCTCCAAAATCCACGTAAATAATATTCCCGTCTTTTCGGATTATGCGAGACCTGCTTTTTTATACTTGTCATTCGCAAGCAGTCCGTCCATGTATGCCTCTACACGGATCCGGTCAACATCATCCAATTTTTGGATTGCATCGAATAGCGGATCATTAGGGGGCGGCATGGATGGTGCTGCTGAGTGTGGGTGCGCTTTAGCTCCAACATCTGTTGGATCATCAGTACGACCCAGCAAATAATCAGCAGATACGTGCAGCGCGTCCGCAATTATAGCAACCATAGCTCCGTTAGGTGTGGTTCCCTTTTTACCCCATGTGGATATGGTTGCTCGCGTTGTGTTAAAAAGATCAGCCGTCTTTTGTCCACAAGGATCAATTCCCCGTTGTGCACATATTCTGGCGTATCTTTCATAGAAATTCATGGCTTGTCCTCCAATTTTGAAAATAGTTAAAAAATTTTACAAAAAGCCTTGACAAGTCAAAATTATTTAGCTATATTATGTGTAGACAGTTAAATAAAGTTGACTAGAGAAAAATCGGAAAATGATTTTTGAATAGGTTTTTTGTAGATGTCGCAATCACATTATACCTCTTTAGTTAAAAAAATTCAACTGTATTTAGTTAAAAAAATTTCACAGAAAAGGAGGTTACTTATGGATGCAATCTTAAATGAGGATTGGACGGCTGATGCCATTGGACGAATGCATAAATACCGTATTACGAATCTGCAGTTAGCAGAAGCGTGTGGATTTACCGCAGCATACCTGTCTACCGTTTTGAACGGTCGCAAACAATTCAAAAGTGCCAGTTCAAAAGAGGAAACCAAAGATAAGATCCTTCAGGCGTTGGCAGAGCTGGAAGATACGGTAATTAAGGATCAGTGTAATGATGGCAGTACAAATTGATGTACGTCAGATACCTTCCTCGGACGTGCAAAATCTTAGTAATACATTTCTTACAGCCGTCAAAAACTTTTATGATGATCCTGAAAATGTAAAACGTTTTGAGGAATGGAAAATAAAATCTAACCCAAAAAAGGAGGCAAATCTATGTTAGAAATCAAGGTAACTATTGAAGCACCAGAACTCTCAGCTGCAATTAACAATCTTGCAAAAGTATTTGAACAGGGAGCTACCGTAGACGCTCGATCTGTTGTTCAGGGGGCGCAGGCAACTAGAACACAGACAGAAGAAGCAATCATATCACCACCGGTACAGGAAACAGCGCAGCCAGTACAGAATACACCGGTCGTGGATATTCCGACACCAGAACAGGCAGAAGCACCAGAAGCACAGCAGGCACCCGTAACTGAGAAGAAGTACACACTTGAGGAATTGTCCAATGCAGGTGCACGCTTAGTAGATGCTGGTAAGATGCCACAGATAATGCAGCTGATTAACAAGTATGGCGTGCAGGCAATCAATCAGTTAAATCCGGCGGTGTATGGAGAATTTGCAAAAGATCTGATTGCGTTAGGTGCAAAATTCTAGGGAGGTGTGATCTATGGCAACTCCAACAAAGCACTCATTGATATCACCTTCAAATTTGCATAGAGTCCTGAATTGTACAGCAGCACCGCGATTTGAAGAACAGTTTCCAGCTCAGTCAAGCGTATATTCGCGAGAGGGAACACTGGCGCATAAAGCGTGTGAAGTTGCAGTACAGTACGTGTTTGGGGACATTACGAAGCGAAAAAAGAACGCGGAGCTTAAAAAATTCCAAAATGAAGAACTGTGGGATGAAGAAATGATAAAGACTTCTGAATTTTATGCGCAGTATTTATGGGAAAAATCAATGACATTTAATAATAAACCATATGCAGTGCAGGAGGTAAGGGTGGACTTGTCCGATTATATCCCGGATGGATTCGGCACGTGTGACCATGTGATGATTGGTGATGATACATTGTGTATCACCGATTATAAGCACGGCAAAGGTGTTGAGGTGTCTGCCGAAAACAACCCTCAGATGCGAATGTATGCATTGGGGGCGTTGAAAAAATATCAGATGATCTTTGGCAATGTGAAGTATATCTCAATGGCTATCGTGCAGCCACGTATCACAGAAAAAGTGAGTGAGGATCGTTTGACTGTAGAAGAACTTCTTGCATGGGGCGAACAAATAAAACCGCTCATTGAAAAGGCATATACTGGGAACGGAGAGTTTCATTCAGGTAGTTGGTGTAAGTTCTGCAGAGGTCGTGAGGTGTGCCGGGCAAGAGCTGAAAACTTCACTGCATTGGAGGACTTCAAAGATCTTCCGATAGAAGGAAAAATGAGTGATGCAGAAAAGATACTTACAGCATCCCCGATTCTTACGGATGCAGAGATTGGTGATCTGCTTATCAGAGGAAAAGAACTGGCAAACTGGTTAAGTGACCTGCAGGATTACGCATTGGGCGCAATAATGGCAGGAAAGAGTATACCGGGTTGGAAAGTTGTAGAAGGCAGAGCTACAAGAGAATTTACGAATCCAGCAGATGCAATGGATGCAATCAAAAATCTTGGACTGTATGCAGAGGATCAGCTCTATGAAACAAAAGCGTTAAGCCTTGCCAAACTTGAAAAGCTGCTGGGCAAAAAACTTTTTGCTGATACGGTAGGAAATATGGTGGTATATCCGCCGGGAAAACCGACATTAGCTACACAGGCAGATAAGCGGAAACCATACAACCCGGCCACTGCTGATTTTGTAGGTGCTGTATGAGAAGAGAAGATTTTACTATCTTTTCAGATGAATATGGACGAAACGGACACTGGAAAATGACCTTCCATTTACCCGAACTTTTGGAGCATGACATGAGGAGACAAAATAAGATTTGGGCTTTGATCTGTAAAGAAGGGTACCGGTGGCCGAAAACAATTTGTCTATTGGATCAGTATATACCTGAATGGGTGGAAGAACAAAAAAAGTTTTGGGGCGAAGTAAGTATTCAGTTTCAACGTGATTACAGAGATCCTAAATGTATTAAGGATAAAGAGGAGCGTAGAGCAATAAAGGATAAGAATGACTCTATGCTGGTTGCTTTAAAAAGAGCCAAAAAAGGATATGAGCGTTCATGTAAGGTTCTAAAAAATTATATAGAACTTAAAGAAAAATATTACAGAGAGTAAAGGAGATCATGATTATGTATCAGAACATTGCAACGAAAGTATTAACAGGAGAAGTAAGACTGTCATATGCGCACTTATCAGAGCCGTATGCGAATCCGAATCAGCCGGGAGCGAAACCACGATATTCCGTGACTTTGTTAATTCCGAAATCAGACCATGCAACCAAGTTGGATATTGATCAGTCTATTAAAGCAGCATATGAGTCAGCCGTAGTAAATGACTGGAAAGGGGCCAGACCGCAGCTTAGATCACCGCTGATTTATGATGGTGATGGTCGCAGAAATGATGGTGGAGAGTTTGGAGCAGAGTGTAAGGGGCACTGGGTTATCACTGCAAACTCCGTTAGAAAGCCACAGGTTGTTGATATTTCAAACATCAATTCCGAACTTGCTCCGCAGGACATCTATTCAGGAATGTATGCTCGTGTAACACTTAATTTCTTTGCATTCAATACAAATGGAAACAGAGGTATCGGATGTGGTCTTGGTAACGTTCTGAAGACACGTGATGGCGAACCATTGAGCGGTGGAGCATCAGCAGCAAGTGATTTTGCAGGCATCGGTCAGGCTGTTGCACCAGCAGCAGACAATATGATGGGAACTCCGATGGCAGGACAGCAGATCAATCCGATCACAGGACAGCCGATGTAATACCAAGAGTTAGGCAGGTGGTGTCGTTCCCGGACACTTGCCTGCCAGAAGATATGAAGGAGGCGAAACGAAATGCACCATTTATCTATTGACCTTGAGACATACAGCAGCATACCAATCAGGGATGCAGGCGCACAGAGGTACATAGCGAGTGATGATTTTGAAATTTTGTTGTTTGCATATTCCGTTGATAACGCCCCCGTAGAGATCATTGATCTGGCACTTGGAGAAAAGATACCTTCGTGGCTGATTACAGCGTTGTATAGCCCGAATTTTATCAAACACGCTTACAATGCCCCGTTTGAATTTCATGCCTTGTCAAAATATTATGGCGAGTTGATACCGTCACAGTGGCGTTGTACGATGTTTCATGGGTTATTTAGCGGGTATCCCGGAGGTTTGGAGGCAGTAGGAAAAGCGGTAGGTTTGTCAGAGGATAAGCAGAAACTACGAATTGGAAAAGACTTAATCCGGTACTTCTGTGTACCGTGTAAACCTACAAAATCCAATGGTGGAAGAACACGAAACTATCCAGAGCATGATATTGAAAAGTGGAATTTGTTCAAAGAATATTGCCGTCAGGATGTTCTGACGGAAATGGAAGTAGAGAAACGGTTAGGCGGTTATCCGGTTCCAGATTTTGTGCAAAAACAATGGGAAACAGATTTAATCATCAACGGTCGAGGTGTATATGCAGATATGCCATTTGTAGAAGGCGCACTTGATATAGGTGCAAGGACTACAGCGGAGCTTATGGAAGAAGCTATGAATATTTCCGGACTGAACAATCCGAACAGTGTGAAACAGTTACAGGAATGGTTCAATGCACAGGGGGTTGAAATGGATGATTGTAGAAAAGATACCATTTCAAAATTAGCTGCAGAAGAGGGCAATCCAGAGCACGTACAGAGGATGCTTGAAATCCGGCAAGAACTTGGAAAGACCAGCACGAAGAAGTATGATGCGATAAAAAATTGTGTTTGCCCAGATAACAGGATAAGAGGGTTGCTGCAGTTCTACGGTGCGAATCGTACTGGAAGGTGGGCAGGAAGATTGGTGCAGGTGCAAAATCTCCCACGAACCTACACGCAAAACATTCCGTTTGCAAAGGAGCTGATACGCGAGGAAAAGAAAGATGCACTCCGTTTATGCTATGGATCGGTACCAGACACACTCTCACAGCTCATAAGAACAGCATTCATAGCGACACCGGGAAATGTTTTGATTGATGCCGATTTCTCAGCCATTGAAGCCCGTGTGATCTCATGGTTGGCTGGCGAAGAATGGAGACTTGAAGTATTCCGCACGCACGGAAAAATATATGAAGCATCTGCGTCTCAGATGTTTGGTGTTCCGTTGGAACTCATTAAGAAGGGCAACCCTGAATACGCACTGAGGGCGAAAGGAAAAGTTGCAGAATTGGCACTTGGTTATCAGGGAAGTTCTGGTGCACTTATCAATATGGGGGCACTCGATATGGGTCTGACCGAAGAAGAACTGCCAGATATCGTGACTCGATGGCGGACTGCAAACAGCCACATAAGACAGTTGTGGTACGACATGGACAACGCAGCAACAACAGTGATACAGCAAGGCGGATCAGTTCGTGTGCAAAAGCTAATCTTATCACGAGAGTATGACTATGATCGTGACATTACCAATTTTGTGATCACATTGCCATCGGGCAGAAAGCTATATTATGTGGATCCCGCGATTGGTGAAAACAGATTCGGCGGAACGTCAATTACATATAAAGGCGTGAACGACAAAAATAAATGGGGACGTATTGAAACCTATGGCGGGAAGTTGACAGAGAACTGTGTACAGGCTATCGCGCGTGATGCATTGGCAGAAGCTATAGAGCGATTAGAAGCAGCTGGATATCCAATCGTATTCCATGTACATGATGAAGTTGTCATTGATATCACACCATATGCAGAAGACGAGGAAATGCTGAAGAATGTGGTTGATATTATGAGACAGCCACCTGCATGGGGACGAGACCTTCCATTGAATGCAGATGGATGGGTCGGAACATTCTTCACGAAGGATTAAAAAATCATAAGGAGGCAATATATGAAGGTTTATGGAAAAAGATTTCTTGGAAGATATACATGGGAAGAGTTAAAAGAGCACAGAAAGAATGGAGCTATCGGTGAAATTCTTGAGAGTGGTGATCAAATTCCAGTAACATTGAAAGATGGTGAAGAGGTTATATTTGACGTGACCTATGATGAAACCGGAAAGCTCTTTTTTGTTTTGCATGATTGTTTGGAAGAAGAACGCTGCATGAATGAGAAATGCACGAATGAAGGTGGCTGGGCTGCTAGTGATATGCGCAAGTGGCTGAATACGGAAGTGCTCAGTAGATTACCAGATGAATTGCAGGCTGTAATCGAGCCTACCCACATCGTGCAGGTATTGGATGGTGAACGAATTGAATGTGATGATAAGCTGTTCCTGCTATCAGCTACACAAGTATTTGGGCGAGACGATCGTTGGAATAAGCAGGAACCAGAAGATTATCCACTCGATATCTTCACTACGGAGCGAAGTCGTGTGAAGGGATGTGGGGGAAACGGTACTTGGTTCTGGTGGCTGCGGCGCGCGAGCAGCAGTAGCAACTTCAGCAGCGTCTACAGCGGCGGCTACGGCAACCTTGGCAGTGCGAACTATGCTTACGGCGTTGCCCTCGGCTTCTCTATTTAATCTAATATCTTCCGGGAATCTGGCCCCGCTTGTGGGGCCCTCACGGAAGATATTAAGCGAAACAACAAGGAGGCAATCGTGAAAAATAAGGAAAATAGGATTTTTTCAGAAAGATATTGGCAGCGTGTATTCTTACACACGCTGATGTTTACAGGTATAACAGCAATCATCGTATCCACAGTAGGAGTGCTGGCACTTCCCGTCATTATGTCCTACCTGTATTCGTGGAAGTGGATGTTTCTGTATTTAGTTTACCTGTATGTCATGGTAAAAGCTATGTGTTATAACGGCAGTGAAAAATGAGGTGAATGAAATGAAGGTTTTAAAACCATCAGTGGAGTTTGTTACACCGGTTAATGGTGCAATTATCTTACAGCGTTTAGAAGAATGTGGGCGTGTATGTTACAAGTCGGAGGACAAGATCACGGACGGCAGTGCAGAAAAATTCATCCGTGGAATTATAAAAAGTGGTCATGAAGCGGTTTTGGAGCATTGTAGTTTTACCGTTAAATGGATCGTAGACAGAGGAATATCACATGAGCTTGTACGACACAGACTAGCTGCATATTGTCAGGAGTCAACACGGTATTGCAACTATGGTAAGGATCGATTTGAGAACGAAATTACCGTCATAGAGCCGTTTTATCTGAACAGGGGTACAAATGGATACCACACTTGGTATGAGGCGTGTATCGTCACAGAAAAGGCTTATTTTGACCTTTTAGAATTTGGGTGCACACCGCAGGAGGCAAGAGTGGTATTACCGACTTGCTTAAAAACCGAAGTGGTTATGACAGCGGATATAAGAGAATGGCGGCACTTCTTTAGACTTAGATGCAGTAAGGCAGCACATCCGCAGATGCGAGAGGTTGCCATGCAGCTGTTAGATATGTGTTGTGAGCGGATGCCGGTACTGTTTGAGGATATTAAGGAGGAATTGTAATGAGCTATTTTTATTGGGCGTGTGATGCATATAAAGATGCAGATGTAGATAGTTTTGAATATTTTTTAGTACGAGATATCAAGTGTGATAAAAATTTTCCTAAGTTGGAAACGGATAAGGAGAAGATTGAAATGTACTTGATGTCACAGTATGCAAGCCCGGCCTGCATTGATACGTTCAGAAAGACTTATGAAAGGTATGTGGAGGCACAGGCGCAGCATGAACAGTAAAGCAGCGATAGAATTACTGCTGGCAATATTTGCTGTATATTTTACAGTTTGTGCAGCAGGCAGAAAAGATCGATTAGACAGAAAAGTTGATATGCAGGGCGGTATCGTCTTTTTTATATTGCTGATTGTGGCAATGGTGATTATGTAGGAGGTTGGATCATGAATAGAGCAGAATGCTTGGAAAAAGCAAAAGAATGTGTATGCGGTCAGAGAGAACAGGATTACGGGACACCAGAAGATAACTTTAACAGAATCGCTAATCTTTGGACGGCATACAAAGGAACAGTATTTACCGCTGGTGACGTTGCAATGATGATGGCACTTTTGAAGGTGGCCCGGATCCGAACAGGTACAGGAACAATGGACAGCTTCGTGGATCTTGCCGGGTATGCAGCTTGCGGCGCGGAGATTGCAGCTACACAGCAGATGAACGCAGATTGAGGATTCAGAAATTATGAAGCATTTAGGTGATATTACAAAAATCAGTGGGTTTGATGTAGAACCGGTCAATGTGATCATCGGGGGCAGTCCATGTCAGGATTTGAGTATTGCCGGTAAAAGAGCCGGACTTTCTGGTGAGCGTTCGGGTCTTTTCATGGAACAACTGAGAATTATTAAAGAAATGAGGAAAGCAGATGAACAAAGAGGAAGAAAAGGTTCAGAAATCCGACCAAGATACATGGTGTGGGAGAATGTTCCGGGAGCCTTCAGTTCCAACAAAGGTGCAGACTTCGGAGCCGTCCTGCAAGAGACGGCGAAAGTTGTCTACAACGAAGCCCCCGTTATTCCTATGCCTAAACGTGGATGGCCAACGAGCGGATGTTTACAACTCTCTCTCTCAATGGACAGAAGATGCAGCATCGCTTGGCGTGTATTCGATGCACAGTTTTGGGGAGTACCCCAGCGTAGACGTAGAATCGCACTTGTCGCAGATTTTGGAGGATCAAGTGCCCCAGAAATATTATTTGAGCGAAAAAGCGTGTCAGGGGATTTTGAGAAGATCGGAAAAACGTGGGAAACCGTTACCACCAATATTGAAAACAGCATTGGAAGAAATGATAGCATTCTGGAGGAAAGAATAGCATACACGCTTAAAATAAGATCAGGATGCGAAGGCGGAGGAAAAGGTGCTTTAGTACAAGAAGATAAAAGTGCAACGCTATCAACCTTACAAGATCAGACATTGTTTGCACCAACGAACAAACTCATATCTCCTACATACTGCATTCAGGGAAACGCCATAGATCGTTCAGAGAAATCGGGCTGCAATGGAAAAGGATGGACAGAGGATGTGAGTTATACACTAAATACAGCGGACAGACCGGCGGTATCCTATGCGATTGAAAACCTTCCGAATGACAGCCGTTGTAAATTATCAGATGGTAATACCGTTCAGACACTCAGCAGCAGGATGGGAACTGGTGGAGGAAACACACCGATGATACTTGAGTGCTATTCACAGGACGCATACGACAAATATAGCCCCAATTCTGTAGCACCCACAATTAAAAATTCAGGAGGTGTCTACGGGGGGGGCAGCGAAACGCTGATAGTGGAAAGGATGGTAGATGCTGATGAAAGTGAAAAATAATATCGGGGGGGGGATTTGGAGCATGACAACGGGAAGTTATATGACTGCATCCGAAAATCAAACCTCTACTTTGATGGCAAGAGATTATAAAGATCCGCAGTTGGTAGGATATGAGAGTGAAGAACCAGACAGTTACACAGGACTTCAATACATTGTCAGGAGGCTGACACCAACAGAATGTGAACGTTTGCAGGGATATCCTGATGGATGGACGGATATTGGCACATGGGATGATTCAAAAGGAAAGATGCATAAGAACAGTGCAGATAATGCCCGCTATAAAGCACTTGGAAATTCAATAGCATTGCCACCGTGGACGTATGTGTTGCGTAAATTGTCAGTGTGCTGTGGATCAGATTGTACGATGGCAAGTCTTTTTGACGGTATTGGTGGTTTTCCACTGATATGGGAACATCTGAATGGTGCAGGTTCATGTAAATGGGCGAGTGAAATTGAAGAATTTCCGATTGCAGTAACCAAGAAACGTTTTAAAGAAACGGAGGTACAGAATGAGTAAAAACACCATAAAATCGTGTCCGTTCTGTGGCAACAATGACCGCAGAGTAGGTGTCAGGAGGATGGGAAACAAAGGTTATAGAGTGATCTGTGGAAAATGCGGTGGTTCTGGCCCGTATGTGGCAATCAAAGACTGGCATGATAAGAAAATGATTGCGCAGGAACAAGCAGTCAATGAATGGAACAGGAGGGTATGAAATGAGGAAAGTAAGTGGTATTTTGGCAGATACGACAGAATTAAAGAGGCTGATCTTGGAACATCCAGATTATCCTATCGTTGTTTTGGTGAGTGAAGAAGCGAATAACGGTGATTATTCGTGGATGTATGCGAGTGATATCACATTTACTGTTGGAGAGATTTTGGATAAGCAGCAACCCTTCAACCAAGAACTTATTTATTCCGACAGAGACTCTTTTGAGGAAGATTTTGAGGAGTGGCTGTGGGAAGACCTACACAAGCGGATGGAAGAAGAGGGTAGCAACTGTGAGTTGGATGAAGAAGCATTCCAGCTTATCTTGAAAAGAGAATTGCAGCAGTATGAACCACATTGGAAAAATTGCATTATTGTTCGTGCAGATAACTGAGAAGGATTATCTTAGAAACACTTGAAAGGGGCGATTGTTTTGAGTAAGGAAAAATTAACAAATGAAACATTAAGGAATGCGATCGAAGCGCAAAAAATAGGTGCTGAAACAGAACTGGAGAAAGTGACAGTACAGTTTCTTGAAGAACTAAAGCAGTATAGAGAACTGGAAGATCAGGGGCTGCTTTTGAAACTTCCATGTAAACTGAGAAGTGCTATCTGGGATAATGATTTTGGAAATCCATACAAATATGATGTTACCGGATTTTCTTACGGAGATCTGAATGAAGATGAATACTTCGATGAGGAGCTGCCAACAGATGAATTGATACTTCATTATGCAAATCATACCGGTAGTATCACAGGAAGATTCCCGGTCAGCGCACTTGGTGAATCAGTGTTTCTTACTCAATTAGAGGCAGAAGAAAAGCTGAAAAAAGCGGAGGAAACTTTATCGAAAATCTGATAGAGGAATGATGTATGGGACGTGTATGCAGCAACTGTAAGCACAACAATATATTCTTCTGTAACAATAGATCATGCGAGAACTATGGAATGCCTATAGCGTACATAGAAGATTGCAATGAGTTTGAGGAAAAGGAGGAACCCTGTGAAATTCAAAGAGTTTAGAGATTGGTGTTATCAGAGAGCTTGTGATGGGTGTTGGGGAATGCAGACGGCTATTGTTTGCTTGAGTATTGTAGATGCCATAGGCAAGAAACCATTTTGGAAAAGAGAAAAGTTCTGGAAAGAAAATTATGAGCAAGATGTTTTAGAGAACATAGTGAAACCCATAGAAGAGAAAATCAGAAAAATGGAGGAAGAATACAATGAAAAATAGTTGGAAAATCGCATTGATTATACTTGCTGGAATTGTTGCAGTGGTGTTGATGGCAGCGGTTGGCATTCAAAGTGTGCAGAATAAAGCAATCGCACTGGAAGAACAGGTAAGCGCAGCAGATGCAGATATTAAAGTGCAGGAAAAGAGAAGGGTTGACCTTGTATATAATCTGGTGGATTGCGTGAAGCAGTATGATAAGCACGAAGCCGATACTCTTACAGCAATCGTGGAAAAACGTGGTTCCGCCGGTGACATTGAAGATGTAACAACCGCGATTACGGCTGTATCAGAAGCCTATCCAGAATTGAAGGCCAATGAAAATTATAAAGAGCTGATGAATGAACTGTCTATTACAGAAAATCTGATCGCAGAATATCGCGGCAACTATAATAAACAGATTAAAGAATACAAGCGTTATGCGAGAAAGTTTCCTGCAAGAGTGTTTCTGGATATGCTGGGGTATGAGGTTCAGGACTATACATATCTTGATTATGATGCACCTTCAGATGCACCACAGAATTTATTTGGAGATGATTAAATGGAGATCACAAAAAGAGAGATACTGGCTAGTATCTCAATCATTGCAATTTTACTCCTTGCCGGCTTCCTGATATCCGGCAGGGTGTCAGATTATCAGATGGATCAAAATGAAAAGTATAATACAGCTCTAAAAATCCAGTCGCAGGATATATTCGAATATGGAATGCGAACGAACGTAGGCAATGCTTTTGTGTACGGAGAATTAAAGGCTGTTGATCCTGTTACATACCCGGAATTGTCGGATGAATATATGTACGTGGAAAGGGTAAAAGAGCGATACACGCAGCACACCAGACAGGTTGCACATACAAGAACGGTGAATGGAAAGAGTCAGACGTATTATACAACAGAAACCTACTGGACGTGGGATCGTGTTGGCAGCGAAGAAAAGATATGCGAAGAGTTATCTTTTTTGAACAATATTTTTGCCAGTTCAAAGATTACTATTCCTTATGCAGAATATGTTGAAACCATAAAGGAAAGCAGCTGTGTTCGTTATAAATATTACGGTGTTATGACATCTTATACGGGAACATTATTCACTGAGCTGAAAGATAGGACAATATCTGATAAATCAGATTTTTATGAAAACAGGACGATTGAAGAAACAATGGAATATTTGGAAACTGATTTTTCACTGTACCTGTTTTGGGTATGTTGGATCGTATTCATAAGTCTGTGTGTTTACGGTTTTTATTATCTTGATAATAAATGGTTGGAATGAAGGTACAAGCGGAATTATATCAGGACGATTGCATTGAAATCATGCAAAGCATACTGGATGAGAGCGTAAACATGGTTCTTTGTGATTTGATCTATGGGACACCATACTTGATAATTGCATGGGTTCCGGTTCTACAGGCGTGGAGGCATTAGCTACACAGAGGAACTTCATTGGCGTGGAACAGAATCCAGAATTTTTTGAAATTGCATACCAGCGGATCAAGAAAGTGCAAAAAGCGTTATTTGGAACGGAGGTTCAGAGAAAATGAATATAGCAGAAAGAGCGAATTATATAGGAACGATCGTAGATACAATCAAAGAAAGTACACAGAAATACCATGTGGTACAGGTGGAGCAAAATCGTAAAGTAGTGAACGCAGGATATGGCATTGAACTGAGTGATAGCCGGGAGTCAATTAAAAGACGCTGCCTGCTGGCGCGCGAGGAGCTGTTAAAGATTTTGAAAGAATTGGAGGAGGTGTATTGATGAATGGGCCGAGCTGAAAGACGAAAAGCAGGAATCAAAGAAAAGGTAAAGACCTATAATCTGACATTGGCTGACATCCAGAAAATAAAAAAGGATGCAGCGGATGAAGCATATAACCGGATTATGGAATCCATACAAACCGAAATCAACCAGCAGATTTTGGATTCCGACAAAGCATACAATACTGATCTGGATGCAGCAATCCTGTGGACGTTGCACACACGGTTCGGATTTGGGCGAAAAAGACTTCGCAGATTTTGGGAGGCGTTTCTGCTGGAACATGAATTTCTGAGAGCTGTATATGGGGACGGAAAACCGGCATCTGCAAAGTTCAGAGAATATCTAGCAGATATAAAGGTAGATATCGCAGAATGGGAAAAAGAAACTTATGAGAGAAAAGGGAATGAAAATGGAACAGATAATGAATGAAAAAGCAGGTATTGTGGTTGACATTTTAGGAACACCATATTTTGTAAAGGAAGATACAGAAGCGTTAAAGCTCATAAATGCAGATGGAGAATGTCAGGCGTACAGCAAGACAATACGGTACAGAGAATTGGATGATTTCTTGTTTGGTGTCGCATCGCTGACAGAAAAGCGAGAAAGACGAAGAGAGGTTATCAGGCACGAAATTGTACACGCTTTTTTCCATGAATCAGGCTTAGAACAGTACAGTGATGATGAAGTTTTGGTGGCATGGATTGCGCTGCAATTTCCAAAAATCAGCCGTGCAGTAGAGAGCATTTTAGAACAACTGGAGGATAAGTGATTGAAAGAATCTGATTTTGAGGTATGGCACTTTTATGAAGGTGGTCGCATTTTGCGACAACCTTTTAAAAAATCAGAATATGATTTGATGCTGAAATTTATAGCGGGTCTGAGATTATGTGGAACAGATTACAGAGTATTCAAAGGAAAAGATCTGTTTGACATCGAAACAGGAGAAATCTGGAATCCATTTAGATCGATTACAGCATAGAAGGTAGGTGGGTGAAATGGCATATAAGAATAGTGAGGGTTACGCGGATCCAACTGCAGGTGATGCAATGGCAAAAGTGCGTCAGGAAGAAATCGCAGCTGGCAAATGTACAACTCTTGTCAATACCATTCAGTCAGTGGCACATTTAGCAGGATTTGAAGTGGTTGGCAGGATTACATTGAAACATAAGAAAACTGGGTTAATTTTTAAATAGGGAGGAAAAGAAAATGACAGGATCAGAATACCAGAAACTTGCAATGCGTACTTGCAGCATTCCTTATGATGATACGAAGGGGCGATTGCACCATGCAGTGTTTGGACTTACATCAGAGTCCGGTGAAGTTGCAGGTATCATGCAGAAAGAGTATCAGGGACATGAATTTGATCAGGATCATATGAAAAAGGAATTGGGAGACTGCTTATGGATGATCGCTGAGGCGTGTGAAGCGTTGGGGACAAATATGGATGAAGTAATGCAGCTGAACATTGATAAGCTGAAAGCACGATATCCAGAAGGTTTCAGTGCAGAAAATTCGCTACATAGAAAGGCCGGAGACATTTAGAACTGCAGAGAGGGTTGATGGGCTACACAGATGAAGCAGCATTGTTTTTATCAAGAGGAGGCAGAGCATGAATATTGATTTTTCTAAAATCGTAAATGATAAGATAAAACAAATGGACGAGAGAGGGACGATACAAAAAGCAATCGAAGACGGCATAGAAGAAGTGATCTTAAAAGCGATATCTGATCAGATTACCGGATATGAAACAAAAAGATTGATTGAACAGCAGGTAAAGAGCTGCATATCAGAGTCTTGCGCGGATATTGGACTGGCAGCATACAATGGATGTGTGGCAGATGCAGTGAGTAAAATCATCAGAGGAACCATAGCAGAGAACTTGCAGGATCGGATTGAAAAGGAAGTCACCGGATTAGTGCTGAAAAAAGAAAAACCGGTGAAACTGTCAGAAATTTTTGAACGGTACCGTGAATCTATGCGCGATGGGTATACCGGCATGGATTCAGATGAAACATTCACATTATACTGCGGACAAAAACGATCAAGTTTTGTATCGAATAAATACTATTGTGAATGTGCTTTTAGTGAAGATGGCGATGTAGAAGCAAATGTAAGCTATTCAGATCGCCTTCAAAATAAAGAAGACTACGACATATTCTTTGAGACTTATGATTATGGAGATAAGACAGCTAAGATCAGTCAAGTATTGTTCCACGGTGAACCTGCAGAAAATATGCTGCAAAGACGATATCTAAATTCATTTGAGTGCTTCATCTTAAACCTTTATTTGAACAAAGTAAAGATTACTATGGACACGGGTAGCGTAGATACAGATGATAATTTGTACGATTGCTATTGATTTATAGTAAAAAATAATTAACTTGTAATTGACTGGTTTATTTTTTTTAGCTATAATACAAATACAGTTAAAATAAATTGACTGATACACCCAAAGCTGAAAGCAGATTGGGGGTGAAAGATAGAAGGGGGCGTGTACTCTATGGATCTAAAATATGACCGACAATTAAACATATCTGTAGGCAACAGTCGAAAAGATATGAACTGGAAACCGCAGTCTTATCTTGTATCAGAATTATGGGAAAAACTGCGGACACCTGCAAAGGGTTCAGAAACCATTGCAGATTACATGAAATTAAAAAAAGGGCAACAAGACGAACTGAAGGATGTGGGCGGCTTCATGGCAGGTACGTTAAATGGCAGCAGGCGAAAAGCAAGTGCCGTAACCGGACGTGATGTTGTAACGCTAGACTTTGACACGATACAGCCTTATGGAACAGATGCTGTTATCAGCACAGTCAGAGATATGGGATGCTGTTTTGCAGTCTATAGCACGCGAAAGCATATGCCTACGGCCCCACGTTTGAGATTATTATTCCCGTTGGACAGAACAGTATCAGTGGATGAGTACGAACCAATAGCGCGGCACCTTGCCGCGCAGATTGGTATTCAGATGGCAGATCCAACTACTTTTGAAGCGTGCCGTCTGATGTACTGGCCGTCATGCTGCGCAGACGGTGAATATATCTTTCAATATCACGATGCGCCTTTTGTAGATGCGGACAGTGTATTAAGTACATATGAAGATTGGCACAATTTTACATCGTGGCCACAGGTTCCCGGAGCAACCAGCTATCAGAAGCTGGCAATGAAACAGGGGGATCCGTATGAAAAAGCTGGCATCGTGGGAGCGTTTAACAGGGCATATGAAGATGTTTTTAATGTCATGGATAGAGTTATTCCCGGAATATACGAAGCCTGCGACAATGATCCGAACCGTTTCACCTACTTAGGTGGATCAACAACTGGTGGTGCTATCGTTTACGATCACGGAAAATTCTTATTTTCTCATCATGGTACCGACCCATGCAGCGGAAAACTGGTAAATGCATTTGACCTTGTACGCCTGCATAAGTTTGGTGATCTGGATGATGCAGCGGTAGCTGGTACACCCGTTAATAAGATGCCATCATATAAGGCTATGTGTGAATTTGCCGTTGCTGATCCGGTATGTGCAGCAGTGATGGCAAAAGAGCGTCAGGAACAGGCAGCAAAGGATTTTGAGGGTGTCACCGCCAGCAATGCAGATGCAGCAGAGAACTGGATGTCAAAACTTGATCTAAATCCTAAAACTGCAATCCCGAAATCCACGATCGATAATGTGCGAATCATTCTGGAGAATGATCCAAGATTAAAAGGAATGTTCTCATTGAATCAGTTTGCCGGGCGCGGAGAAGTGTTAGGCAGATTGCCGTGGAGCACAGATGCAAAACGGAGATTGTGGAGTGATACAGATAGTAACGGTCTGTACTGGTATCTGGAAAAAGCATATTGCATCACCGGCAGAGGAAACATTGATGCGGCATTGGATGTGCACGCAGCTACACATGCGTTTAACGAAGTTCAGGATTTTCTCTGCGGGCTTGAATGGGATGGGGTATCAAGACTGGATAGCCTGTTTATTGATTATTTGGGTGCCGAAGACACGGAATACACCCGTGCAGTAACCAGAAAAGCATTTACGGCAGCAGTAGCACGCGCTATGGAACCGGGATGCAAATATGACAATATGCTGATCCTTTGCGGATCGCAGGGCATCGGTAAATCCACATTATTGGATCGTATGAGTAAAGGCTGGTTTAACGACTCTATCCGTACATTTGAAGGTAAAGAAGCAAGTGAGCTGTTACAAGGTGTGTGGTTGGTAGAAGTGGCCGAATTGGACGCATTTAGAAAGACAGATGTATCTCGTATCAAACAGTTCCTGTCATTAAGGGCTGATCGGTATCGTGCTGCATACGGCAGGCATATGAAAGAACTTCCAAGATGCTGTGTTTTCTTTGGAACATGCAATCAGATGGATTTCCTACAGGATACCACCGGAAACCGCCGTTTCTGGCCGGTAGATGTTGGAGAAAACCCACATGATAAACACGTGTGGTCAGATCTTTCAGATGGAACAGTAAATCAGATATGGGCTGAGGCAAAAATGCGCTGGCAGCTGGGCGAACCACTTTATCTTAGTGGAAAGATCGAAAAGATGGCGCAGGAGAAGCAGGAACAACATAGAGAAGCCGATCCGAAAGAAGGATTGATTCAGGAATTTGTGTCAAGGCAGGTGCCACATGATTGGTCAACGTGGGATACAAACACACGAATGAACTATTGGGCGGGGCTGAGCACAGGCACTTATAATCTGGTAGATCGTGATAAAATCTGTGCATTAGAGGTCTGGTGTGAACTTTTTAACGGCGATAAGAAGTATTTAAGAAGGCAGGATACAAAAGAAATCAATGCAGTGTTGGCTAATTTGCCCGGCTGGAAAGCAAAAGTTATCAATGCGGGCCCGTATTCTTCGCAGCGCGGATTTGTTCGTGAATAGCAAGACAATGAGAGGTTACAAACCTAAAATTCAATGTAATCAATGAAATAGCGGAAAAGTCTGGAAACTCTTATAAACACTGGATTTTTCCGCAAATTACATTGAAGTTACAAACTGCGAAATTCAATGTAATCGAATGTAACTTTGTAACCTGAAAATTAGATGAAAATTACGTTGGTTACATTAAATTACAAAATTTGTAACGGCTGAGCCCCTTATAAATACCGATATTTTTAATATAAGTTACATAATTACATTACTTTCCTATTGAATAGATAGAAATAGAGAAAAATATAGAATTTAGAGAATATATAAACTCTATAAATTCTATATTTCTGCCTAATTCGAATAAGTCTATACGCGCGCACGCGAAGCAAGGCGATTTCCGAATGAAAACAGATGTGAAAATTAGGGTAGGAAAGCAATGGATAACTGAAATACTGGTCAGCAGATGGTAAAAAAGATTTTATTTGTAGAGTGCTGATGAGGTAGAGAAGCAGATGCACGTTTGGTCACACTTACGCGCAAGACGATTTTTCGATAGAGGGAGGCAGTAAAATAGATGCTTGAAAAAGAAGTAGAACGAAAATTAAAAAAGCAGGTAGAGCACAAAATTCCCGGTGCACAGTGCCTGAAATTTGTCAGTCCCGGAACTTCTGGTGTCCCCGATCGGCTGATACTTATTCCCGGCGGTACGGCGGTATTTGTCGAATTGAAAGCACCGGGGAAAAAGGAGAGAAAGCTACAGACGTTCATTCAGAACAGGTTGCGAAAAAACGGGTTCCTTGTCTTTTCATCTGTAGACAGTGATGCAAAGATACATGAAGTGATAAAGGCGTGCGAGGAGGTATACCATGAAAGAATTTAAACCACATTCCTATCAGCAATATTGCATAGACAGCATATTGAACATCCCGTATGTTGGCGCATTCCTTGACATGGGACTGGGGAAAACGGTGATCACGCTGACTGCGCTACACACATTGAAGTATTATCGTTGCTGCATCAGGAAAACACTGGTGATTGCTCCGAAAAAAGTTGCGGAGGGAACATGGACGAATGAACAGAAAAAATGGGATCATCTGAAGCAGCTTAAATTATCTGTGGTGCTGGGGACAGAAAAACAGAGGATTGAAGCATTGGAGACACCAGCGGATGTTTATATCATCAATCGTGAAAACACACAGTGGCTTGTATCATACTATGGGCATGACTGGCCCTTTGATGCAGTCGTGTTGGATGAAAGCAGCTCATTTAAGAATCATCAGTCGAAGAGGTTCAAAGCTCTGAAGTCTGTAAAACCTAAAATCAACCGTTTGATTGAGCTGACTGGTACACCAAGTCCGCATGGACTGACAGATTTGTGGGCGCAGATCTATCTTCTGGACAACGGCAAGAGACTGGGACGAACTATCTCAGTATATCGTGATATGTTTTTCGTGCCGGATAAGCGGAACCGGACAACTATATTCTCCTATGCCCCGAAAGAAGGGGCGGAAGCCGCTATATACAAATTGATCTCAGATATTTGCATCAGCATGAAATCAGAGGACTACTTGACACTGCCTAATCTGATCTATGATGATATCCCGGTTAAATTAGATCAAAAGGCGCAAAAAGCATATGGCAGCATGGAGCGCGATATGCTTCTGGAAGTAGACGATGAAACAGTGACTGCAACTACTGCTGCCACTCTCTCAGGAAAGTTGTTACAGCTCTGTAATGGTGCAGTGTATGGAGAGACTGGGGAGGTCATATCAGTGCATGACTGTAAACTTGAGGCCTTCATGGAAACAATAGAACAGCTGAATGGACAGCATACGATTGTCTATTACCACTTCCAGCATGACAGAGATAGAATACTTACAGCTCTGTCTAAATCAGGCTTGAGGGTGCGCGTATATGCAGGTGTGCAGGATGAAAGAGATTGGAACAATGGAGAAGTAGACGTATTGCTTGCACAACCGGCTTCATGTGGCTACGGCCTGAACCTGCAGTTTGGCGGGCATCATGTGATTTGGTTCGGTCTTACATGGAACTTAGAGGAGTATCAGCAGGCGAACAAGAGACTCCACAGACAGGGGCAGCAGTATCCGGTGATTGTCCACAGGCTAATCACACAGGGCGGAACAGACGAGGATGTCATAAGGTCATTGGAAGTGAAGAACGGTGCGCAGGAATGTTTATTGGATGCGCTGAAAGCCCGGATAGAAAAGGTTAGAGGAGGACAGATGTAACATGACACTGAAAGAATTATCACAGCTTTATTACCTGAATAGAGAGATAGAAATGGATCAAGCCCGACTTGCAGAGTTGCAGAGCCGGGTAGGTATTGCAGCACAACAGATGGACGGTATGCCACATGGTACCGGATGTGGCGAAAGCAAGGTTGAAAAGACCGCGCTTGAAATTGTAGACCTGCAGGCAATCATAGCCGCAAAGCAGATTCAGTGTATACATGAGCGAGCACGACTTGAACGGTATATTGCAAGCATACCGGACAGTCTCACACGTATGATCTTCACATACCGCTTTATCAACGGATTATCATGGGCGCAAGTGACGGATTGCATTGGTGGGGATAACAAAGAAGCCAGTATCAAGAAAACATGCTATAGATATTTGGATAAGACAGAGGACAAAAAAATCTACATTCTGTATCAGTGGGATGCAAACACATTAGCACAGGCGAGGTAGCGAATATGGAGTGTGAGAACAGATGTGTATGTTGTGGCGAAGTCATACCAGAAGGAACGCAACTATGTTGGGTGTGCTGGATGCTGGGCGGAGAATCACCGCCACAGCATACGCAGCGAGCAAATAAGAGAGGTTTTAAGCACAGAATAGGGAAAGTCTATATGTGGTTTTATAAAACGCTTGTATGGCCGATTATGAGCGTGTAAATTGTCCACAAATGTCCCGCATGGATGTGATAGGATAATAGCATGGATTTGTGTGGTTCAGTGCTGGGGTTTGCCTCCTTGCCCGCCGGGTTGGTGCATTGGCACTCACTGAGCCACACATGGGAAGGATCCATATGCCTCTGGTTTTTACCGGGGGCTTTTCTTATGCTTAAAAAATGGAGGATGCTATGAGTTATAAACAGCAGAGAAATTATGAGAATTTAAACAAAGCAATATTTGAGGGGACAGGTGAATTTGGGATACCACAGCTTCAACCGGTACATGATGTAGAGGTTACGAACTGGATCAGTTTTAACTATGCAAAAGGATGTGAAGAGCCGGAGGAACATGGTGTGCATTTCTTCATAGACGATTACCAGTTTCTCAGAGTATGGACGAACCCGGATCAGTATGTACGGATGCTGGCAAAGTTTCAGGCAGTCTGTACACCTGACTTTTCTACATACACAGATTTCCCAAAAGCGATACAGATATACAACCATTACAGAAAGCACTGGGTTGGGGCCTATCTTCAGATGCATGGAATTGTGACGGTGCCAACAATCAGTTGGAGTGACAAAGAAAGTTATGCATGGTGTTTTGATGGAGAGCCGGAAGGCGGTGTGGTTGCAGTATCCAGCGTGGGAACACAGCTCAATAGGGATGCTGGCAGATTATTTCTTGACGGATATAGAGAAATGATACACCGTTTGCAGCCTTCTAAAATCATCATGTATGGAAACGTACCGGATGAGTGCACCGGTGATATTGTACAGGTCAGAGCATTTCAACAGAAATGGCGCGAAGAGAAACAGGACTGTTAAATATTGCAGAGTTAAATATTTATGATTATAATGGAGGTGGTAACTATGGGCGGCAGAGGTAGCGCAAGCGGTCTGGCACCCAGCGGGCGCAATATCTCATTAAAGGGATTGATACAGCAGATCAATAACAATCAGTCCACCAACGGCCCGCAATGGATGTATCAGGGAGATTATACAGATGATAACAACCCTGCATTGATACAGTATCAGCAAAAAGACGATGATAAGACCGCGAACTTCTTAGCTGGTACAGATAAGAACGTGGATCTGAACAGTTCGGCATATGCAGACGGTTATGGATACCATGATATTCCTCTGAATAAATTGCTCTTACGTCTGGGAGTCGGTAAGGGTGCAACTGTGCTCAGTGATGCGGATTTTAATAAATATGTCCAGCAGTCGGGACAGACTGTTATGTATCGAGGTTGGAGCAACAAGGGCAGTGCAGATCGTTTCGTGAATGCGCAGAATAACCACGTTGGAAACGGTCGGTATGGAGACGGCTATTACTTCACACCGGATAAGCATGTAGCAAATATGTACTCTGGAAATGGTACAGTAACGAAAATGGCACTGTCACCAAAGGCGCGTGTGATCAGCTACCAAGATCTGTTATCTAAGATGTCGCAGGCAAGTGGTAAATTGCAGCGATCATTATACAAGGCAGGTACAGGCGGTTCCGGGCGTACCTATGGATCAAACAGAGGTGAAGCACAATATGCATTGAAACTGGGATATAATGTCATTGACGTTGGCGGTGGATATCTATATGGAATTACAAACGATGCATTTGTTGTCAGCAAAAATTATTAAATAAAAACAGGAGGATACCATAATGGCAAAGAAAAAGATTGATGAAAAAGCAGAAGCAAAGATCAATGAATCATACGCAAGAGCAGCTGAAAAAGCAACAGGTGTAAAGCCTATGAGTGAAGATCCAAAATACAAGAATTTTGGTAAAGATACACCGAAAAAGAAGCCGGTTAAGAAAGCACAGGAAAAATCAACAGGTAAGAAAACAGGTAAGCGATAAGAACCATCTACTGAAAAAGTAGGTGGTTTTTTCATGCTGTCGTAGAATGGGGGTGAACTGTATGGCAGTATATGGAGCGGCAAAACCGAGATATGAAAGCCCGGATCAGATCGAAGGGCTTGTGGAAAAATACTTCGATGAGTGCGCCGGGAAAATTCTAAAAGATGATAAGGGCGATCCTATACTGGATAAGTTTGGACAGCCCATTTTTATTGGCAAAAAACAGCCTACATCCGCTGGCCTTGCACGCGCGTTGGGGTTCAACAGCCGTCAAAGTCTGTTAAATTATAAAGCGAAAAAAGAGTTCAGACCGATTATTGAATATGCTATGCTGCGACTGGAAGAAGCCACGGAGCAGCGATTGTATGACAAGGACGGTGCACGCGGGGCACAGTTCTCTTTGCGGTGTAACTTCAAACACTGGAAAGATGAAACAGAAGATGTGAATAAAGCACCAGCGGTTAATATCATCTGTGATATCCCAAAAGTGCATTTAGAAAAAGCAGAGGAAAAGGCCAAGGATGGCAGCAAGGATTGATGGGGTGCGCCTATCTTCATTGATTGCCCCGGCTTTTTATGATGTACACTGGGACTTGCAGGACGGAAAGCACACTTATTATGACCTGTATGGCGGGCGAGGTTCCACAAAATCATCATTCATAAGTGTTGAAATTGTAATGGGTATCATGCAGGATCCAGCAGCAAATGCGGTAGTGTTCCGTAAAGTTGCAAGTACCATAGGAACTTCTGTATTTGAACAGATCATATGGGCGATCAATGAGCTAGGAGTTTCTGACCTATGGAAATGTACTACGAATCCTTTTAAAGC
Organism: uncultured Coprococcus sp.; assembly: GCA_964646135.1. GTDB lineage: Bacteria > Bacillota > Clostridia > Lachnospirales > Lachnospiraceae > Allocoprococcus. The sequence continues at coordinate 42,265 of CAZYCT010000001.1, forward strand.
CACGTATAAACCAACAGGACAGGTTATCATCTTCCGTGGTCTGGACAAGGCTAAGAAGATGAAATCCATTAAGGTGTCAAAAGGATACATTAAATATCTGTGGTTTGAAGAATTAGATGAATTTGCAGGCGAAGAAGAAATCCGATCTGTGCAGCAGTCAGTTCTTCGTGGTGGCCCGAAGTTCGTAGTATTCAAATCATTCAACCCTCCGATCAGTAAATCAAACTGGGCTAATCAATATGTGACGAAGCCACGTAGAGGTGCGCTGCGACATATGTCGTGTTACTTGAACGTTCCGCGTGAGTGGCTGGGAGAACAGTTCTTCGATGATGCAGAGGATTTGAAAGAAACAAATCCGAGAGCATATGAGCATGAATATCTTGGAAATGCCGTAGGAACAGGTGGTGAAGTATTCGACAATCTGGAAATCAGAGAAATCACACAGGCAGAACGTAGTCACTTTGATAATATATTCATGGGAATTGACTGGGGATGGTATCCAGATCCGTTCCATTGGGGCAAAATGCATTATGACTCTACACGGAAAGTTTTGTATATCTATGATGAGTTCCGCGTAAATAAGATGAGCAATGCAGAAACATGGAACAGCCTTGTTATGCTGAAAGGTGTTACAGGTTCAGACCTGATCACTGCGGACTCAGCAGAACCTAAATCGGTAGCTGACTATAAGGATTATGGTGCACTGTGTCGTGAGGCAATCAAAGGGCCAGACAGCATACGCTATGGAATCAAATGGCTGCAGTCATTAAAGAAAATTGTAATTGATCCAATAACGGCACCAGAGACCGCGAAGGAATATTCAAAATATGAATACGAACGTACAGAATCTGGTGAAATCATGAGCGCATTACCTGATAGCGATAACCACAGTATAGATATGACAAGATATGCAATGGAAAGAGTGTATAGACGTAAAGGGCAATAATATGGACATGTTGAATGTATTTTTAACGGTGTATGTCGGCGGAGTTATTTTAGTGACCGCCGTTTTTGCAATCATAGCCATGACTGCGCTTATCCTGTCTAAAAAAGACAAGGATACCGAAGACAATGAGGGGGACAAAGATGCAGAAGTGCAGAATGCTGTATTTCTTTCTGTAGCCCTTGTGGTATGCGCAGCGGTCACATGGCCTTTTATTGCTGTAGGGCTTATACTGGGTGCAATCACAACAGAATGAGAAGAAAAACTTGAGTGCTGCCATGAAGGTGGCACTCTTTTTTTTATCCCCGAAATGTGGAAAGAATGTGGAAAGTAAAAATATTTTTACTATAAAAAATTTTAGGTATATGGTAGTATTAAGACAGATAAAAGAAAGGGGATTGATCGTGATGTTGAAAAGAATATCATATTTTGTTTTATGCATTTGCGTATTTCTTATGCTGACTGGATGCGGTAACACAACTGTTCCAACCGATTCACAAGAAACAAAGTATACACCAGTTAATGAAGGGGCTTTATGGGGCACCGAGTATGACGGATACAAGGTGGAAGTCCTGAGCTATGAGTATGATGAGGCATGGCGCAGCTACACAGATGAAGCAGGAGTTCCGGCAATCTGCATCCGTTTTTATTACGAAAACAGCGGCGGAGATCCTCTGTATTTGTTGGAGTCGTTTGGGATTGCCGTCTACCAAGATGGTACAGAACTGGACTATATCAGTCTTAACAGTGACGATGATGAAGCATCAAATACAACAGTAGCCGTAAAAAATGGGGCTGGTATATACTGCATGATGGCATTTGAAACCACATCAGACAATGCCGCAGAATTGCAGATTACAGAACCGACAGCAGAAGCTAATTCCTTAGTAAAATTAAAACTTGAAAAGTAGAGTTGAGCCAAACATACATAGATGGGGTAATATTTTGTTACTCCATCTTTTTTTGTCCACAAATGTCCCGCCTATCTCTGTTATACTGATAAGGTGATAAAAAAGGCACTGGAAACGGTGTCTTTTTTCTTTTGTTACATTGAGGTTACAAAATACGAAATTCAATGTAATCGAATGTAACTTTGTAACTTGAGAAATTACACATATTACATTGAATTACAAAATATGTAACAGCTGAAGCCCTTATGAATATTGGGATTTTTGATATAAGTTACACAATTACATTACTTTACTATTGAGCTTATAAAAATAGGCAGAAATATAAGATTTAAAGGGGATACAAACTCTATAAATTCTATATTTCTGCCTAATTCGTATGGGTCTATACGCGCGTGCGAGAAGCGTAACTGATTGGGGGGTGATACGATTGGGTGTATTCACTACGATGTTTAATAAGATACGGGAGGTGATTGGGAAGATGATACCATACAGAAGCATTGAACAGGTAGAGCGAATTGAAACGCCATTGTCTTCTGAAATGTTGTATGCACTTGAAAAGTGGTATGAAATGTATCTGGATGATGCTCCGTGGTTGGAACCGGGAAAAGTAAAATCTTTAAATCTTCCTGCGTTTATTAGTTCTGAGATAGCAAGACAGGTTGTTCTTGAACTGAAATGGAATATCACCGGAAAAGATAAAAACGGAAAGCAGAGGGATGAAGCAGGGGACGATATTATGAACCCACGTGCAGAATACCTGAAAGCAGAATGTGAGAAGCTCTTTGCTGTTCTCAGACAGAAACTGGAACAGGGGTGCGCGGCGGGCGGTATGTTGATAAAGCCATATCCGAACCTTGCAGATGGTCACATTTATTTTGACTGGGCTATGGATTGGGGTATGTACCCGCTGGCATTTGACGATGAAGGGAACTTATCAGACGTAGTAATCCCGGATGTATTTCAGGAGGGTAAAACCATTTACACGCGTCTGGAACGTCATACAGTTGATGGTAGCGATGTTAAAATCACACAGCGAGCTTTTAAGTCTAACACACGTGATGCAGTCGGTGTAGAGATACCACTGACGGATGTGGAGCGCTGGGCTTCACTGGCACCGGAATCCACTGTGACAAATACAGATGGCCCGTTGTTCGGTTGGTATAAAGTGGCAAGTGCCAACAATGTAGATGTGGACAGTCCTATGGGAGCCTCTGTATTCGCAAAAGCAGTAGATGTGATCAAAGAAGCAGATATGCAGTATTCAAGATTACTGTGGGAGTACGAGGGGTCTGAGCTTGCCATTGATGTAGATCCTACTGTACTGCGTCCAAAGAGGGCAACAGGAGCAGGAGGGAACACTGTCATGGAGTCTCCAAAATTGAATGAACGTCTTTTCCGCGGTGTGGATCTTGGTGAAGACGATACGTACAAAGTCTTTGCACCGGCAATCCGTGACGGGGCACTGGTGAATGGACTTAACCAGTTATTCATTCGTATAGAAGATCTATGCGGTTTGTCGCGTGGTACAATTTCAGACGCTAATCAGGAGGCAAGGACAGCCACAGAACTGCGAATCATCAAACAGCGTTCCTATGCGACAATCCATGATAATCAGACGGCACTTGAACAGTGCCTGAAAGCTGTCATTCATGCAATGGACGCATATGCAACAGCTTACAATCTTGCACCGGAAGGCGAATACGATGTGTCATTTGACTGGGACGATTCTATCATAACAGATACCGATCAGCAGCTGAATGAGCGATTGTTGCTTTTGAATGCAGGAATCATGAGTAAATCGGAGTTCCGAGAATGGTTCTTTGGTGAAACACCATCACAGGCAAAACAAGCCATATCGTCCATTTCAGCCGAAAATATAATGGGGTTTGAGGATATGTTACCTTCGCTCTCAAGAACGCCCGTGGGTGGTGCTGGCAGCTCTCAGAAAGGCAATGAAGAGGATGAACAATAAGGAGGGCTGATACATGGCAGATATGGACAGCCTGAATACACTTGGAGGAAACGGATCAAAAACTGTACTTACGATAGAGGAACAGACAGAACTTTTACTGAAGCAATTTGAAGAAGTGAATGCATTCTTTATTGCGAAAGTAGCAGCACAGATTAAAGCAATCGGTAAGATGTCGCAGGCGAACATCAATACATATATGATCATGGCACAGATGAATGAGGATATCGCAACCATTAACGCAAAACTGGTGAAGGCCTGCAACACAAGCCGAAAAAGGTTGATGAACATATTTCAAACAGCCTTGAATGATACCTATACCGATCCCCGGTTTAAACGGGCACTTACAGAAAATCCATTGTCGGATGATGCGAAAGAACGTCTGGAGCATTATGTAAAATCTGTCAGTAGACAATCCGCTGGAACCATGCAGAATTTGTCCAACACTACGATAGTGGCGAAGCAATACCGTGACGCGGTGGATAAAGCGGTGCTGGCAGTATCTTCTGGTATGGGGGATTATCGAAGTGCTACACGAAAGATCGTGCGGGATCTGGGATATGGCGGTATGAAGGTGCAGTATGAGAGTGGCTATCAGAAACGGCTTGATAGCGCAGTGCGTCAGAATATTGTGGATGCGACCAAACAAATCGCACAAAATGGTTCAGATATCATGGGCGAGGAATTAGGTTACGATGCTTATGAAATTTCCGCCCATGCAAGATCGGCACCTGATCATGAACCTGTGCAGGGGCACGTATTCCTGAAAGAGGAATTTGCAAAGATGCAAGCTGGACAGAATTTTACAGATATTGATGGACGAAGCTATCAGGGGTTTAAACGTCCAATCGGTGAATGGAACTGTATGCATTTTGCAATGAGTTTTTCTACACAGTATTCCAAAAGAAAATTTACGAACGAGCAGTTGGATAAATTCATAGAGGACAATCATAGAGGGTGTCAGATAGGCAGTAAGCACTATTCAATCTATGAAGCTGGACAGCTTATGCGACAGATAGAAACCGAAGTGCGCAAATGGAAAGATGCGGGGAATGCTGCAAGACAGGCAGGTGATGATGAACTTCGGGCAGACTGCCAGAGAAAGATCGATACACTGGTAAGGCAATATGATCTGGTATCTAAAGCAGCTGGTATCAAGCAGAGCAGAGACCGAATGAGCGTTCCGGGATATAAGATGGTAAAAATCAAATATTAAACAGGTGCACAGTCTGAAAAAAGTCGGGGAAATCCGGCTTCTTTTTATGTGAAAGAATGCGTTTTCGCATTTTAAAGCTGTCCAATGGGAATATATCGCAAATATGGCAGCTAAATATCCAAAAATCTAAATTACATTCCAAAGGAGGCAGAGCAAATGATTATTACTGGAATGGCACATTTTGAGAGCGTGTGCAAAAAGAAACTGGTTGATTGGTACAATGCACAAGAAAATCTGAAAGAAAAGATTGATATGAGCAATGTTTTTATCGTATGGAGCTGTAAGACTTTACAGAATTACAAGTGCCTTGCATCTACTACGGTGTCAGATGACGGCATCTATGCGGAGTACACCTACAACGGGGACAAACAGGAACTGTATGAGGACGTGTATAAGAAAGTACAGAACACTTGTCATACAGAAGAATAAAGGAGAGTACAGCGTATGAAATGGTTTATCAGTCAGCCAATGAAGGGCAGAACAGATGGAGAAATTCTTGCGGAAAGAGAAAGAGCTATTACTGCAATCAAGAATATCGATCCTGATGCAAAAATTCTGGACAGCTTCTTTGAAAAAGCACCGCATGATGCAAAACCTTTGTGGTTTTTAGGTAAATCTTTTGAGGTTTTATCAGATGCAGATACTGCTTATTTCTGTAAAGGATGGAATGAGGCACGTGGCTGTGTCATGGAACAGATTGCAGCAAACAATTATGGAATCTCTGTAATTTATGGGGAGTAAGTGATGGAAAATGCAAAGAGTGGTTTTAGTTAGCCGCTTGTCGGCTGGATACGATACAGACAGATTTGTTTTCATATTCGGAGATCATAAAGCAGTTCGTTTTTATGATTGCCGATACACAGATGAGCAGGCAAAGAACTTGTTTCTTTGTGAGCTTCAACAAATGATATCAATGGGAAAATATCCCGATATAAAATTACCCGGCAGTGCAGGGAAATAAATGCGCTGGCTTCACATACCGCAGAGTGGCTGCGGACATATAAATTAAATCTATGAATGCAGAAAGGAAGGTAACTATGGAATTTTTAAAAGCATTTTTTGAGGATGGAAAGGCCCTTACTTATGAGGAACTTCTGGCAAAAGTGCAGGAGAAGAAAATGAACATCGTAAATATTGCAGATGGCAGTTACATCAGCAGAAACAAATATGATGATAAAGTAAACGGTCTTGCTCAGCAGGTAACAGATCTGCAGGGACAGGTTGCACAGAGAGATACCGATCTTGCAAGCCTCAATGATAAATTGACAGCAGCACAGGCAGATACAAACAAACTTGCAGACGTGCAGGGAATACTCACTGATCTTCAGACGCAGTATGCGACAGAAAAGCAGCAGTGGGAGGCAAAGAACGCACAGCAGGCCTATGAATTTATGGTGCGTGAACGTGCAAATGGACTGAAATTCAGTTCTGGTGCAGCAAAGAAGGAGTTTATCCGTGAGGCCATCAAAATGGGATTCAAGGTAGATGGTGACAACCTTTTGGGTTACACAGATTTTGTAACGAAATATCAGGCAGATGATCCGGGGGCTTTTGTGGTGGATACACCGAAGAACGACCCTGATCCGGAACCTACTCCGTCCCCTACCATCGTTCTTCCAAAAGGCGGAACATCAGCTCCAAAAGGGAAAAAAGTTAGTCTTCTGGATATGATGAAAGCAAAAAATGAAAACCCAAGTACAGAAATCAGATTTGAATAATCTGAGCAAACACAAAAATCTTAGAAAAGGAGAAATTCAATATGTCTGAACTTTTTAATGCCAAAATTTTTAATGGTGAAGTCTTCCAGAAATATGTGGACAGGCTCCCAAATCCGAACAAAACAGAGCTGATTAAATCTCGCGCGATTCGTCAGCGTCCAGAACTTGCTTCTGCAATGTCTGATCAGGTGGGTGGTAATTACATCACAACTCCTCTGACAGGTCTTATCAGCGGCACAGATGCACAGAACTATGATGGTGGTACAGACCTCTCTGCGCAGGAAACAAAAACATTTAGCCATTCCCGTGTTGTCGTAGGACGTGCACAGGCATGGACAGAGAAGGACTTTTCTTACGACATTACCGGTGGTACAGATTTCATGGAAAACGTAGCAGAACAGATTTCTGAATACTGGGATGAAGTGGATCAGGCCACTATCGTTCATATCCTTAATGGTGTATTTTCTATGTCTTCTACAGAGGGCAAAAAATTTGTAGACGCTCATACACATGATGTAACAGCAAAAACCAATTCTGAGGGTGACACTGGTTTTATGGATGGTACGACTCTTAACACTGCTATGCAGCGTGCTTGTGGTGATAATAAGGGCAAATTCTCTCTTGCAATCATGCATTCTGCAGTAGCTACCAACCTTGAAAACCTCCGTCTTCTGGCATATCTGAAATATACTGATGCGAACGGTATTCAGAGAGATCTTGCAATCGGTACATTGAATGGACGTACTGTATTGGTCGACGATAATATGCCTTGCACAGAAGTGAAGGAGTCTTCTTCTGGAGCTGGTGACGGATATACAAAGTACACCACATATGTATTGGGTGATGGAGCAATCGAGTACACTGACTGTGGCGCGAAGGTTCCGTATGAAATGGACAGAGATCCAGCGAAAAACGGTGGCGAAGATACACTGTATTCCAGACAGAGAAAATGCTTCGCACCTTACGGCGTCAGCTTCACTAAGAAGTCTATGGCATCTCTCAGCCCAACAGATGCAGAACTTGAAATGGGTGCTAACTGGGAACTGGTAAATTCTAACGAAACTTCCAAAGCAACCTATATTGAACACAAGGCAATTCCGATTGCAAGAATTATTTCCCGCGGCTAATTAGAACGGGAAATCAGTTAGGAGGCAGGACTGATGTATCTTACGTATGAAGAATACAAAAAATATGGCGGTACTGTCTCTGAAGCTGACTTTGTGTTGCTGGAATTTAAAGCGCGAAAACGTGTTGACTATTTGACGGATTCCAGAGTAGAGGGCATGAAGGAAGTGCCGGAGGCGGTAAAACTCTGTATTATGAGCCTTGTTAAGTTGGAAGGAAAAGTTGGTGTGGAGGCACAAGTGGAAAATCCCGTTGTTACCTCTTACAGTACAGATGGGTATTCTGAAAGCTATGGCAAGGCACTGGGTACAGAGGATGCAGAAAAGAGCATGAATAAAGTTGTTTGTTCCATGCTTGCCGGTGAGGTTGATGATTATGGTGTACCACTTTTATACCGTGGGGTAATCTCATAAAGGTATCAGAAAGAGGGTGAATAGTCATGCAGTTGTGTAATGAAACTATTACCGTTTTCAACACAAGGATGGACGAAGAAAAAGGCTATGATGTGTATGTTCCAACCGTGATAGACGGCGTGTCATGGCATTGCGATATTGCATCAAATGTTGATTCAACAGGCCTAAAAGCAGCAAACAAATTTACAATTCGTATTCCGATAGATGCGGATTTTTCTGGAAAAGCATATGCAGAGCCGTCTGTATATGCAGGAGGTGATCCTACTTATCTATTTACCCTGAAAAACGGTGATATCATCGTAAAAGGGGCCTATGATGGTACTGGTTTGACGTTGGCGGACATTAAAGCCTTTGCAGGTGATACTGTAAAAGTATTGGGTGTTACCGACAATAGAAGGGCACCACATGGAAAGCACTGGAAGGTGGTGGGTTCGTAATGTTCAAAGTTCACATGGATTTTGATACAGCGAATCTGCTGGAAAAAGCCAATCTGGAAAAAGGTGGTAAAGTACAGGCCGCTATAGATAAAGCAGTAATTGACTGGGATATGCAATATGTTCCGTGGGACACAGGTGTTTTAGCTACTTCAGCATATTCTGCTACACAGATCGGACAGGGAGAAGTAATCTATCCGGGGCCGTATGCAAGATATCAATACTACGGAGAAGTGATGGGGCCAAACATTCCTATCTTTGAGGATAACAGTGGAGTACCAACAGGTTTCTGGTCAAAAGCACCAAAACATCTTACGGGCAGACCACTTCAATACCGTACCGATGTGAATCCGCTTGCTGGTTCATTCTGGTTTGAGCGTATGAAAGCAGACCATCTACAGGATATTATTGAGGAGGCTAAAAATGCTGCAGGAATTAAATAATACGGAGTTGCTGCGAGACTGGTTCCGTACCTGTCCGGCAATTCTAAAAACCAATTATTTTCGTGTGGACTATCTAGCAGAAAAAGCTACAGAATATGCGCTGTATGCCGTTCCGTCTACTTTAAAGACGCATGAAAATATTCTGGGTGAGGAAGTCATAAATGATATCCAAACTCAAAATTACATTTTTGCATCGAAGGAAACCTATGGCGCAGATATCCAACAGAACTTAAAAAATATGCAGTTCTACCAAGAAGTAATGGCTTGGATATTGGAACAGAATGCCGCACGAAACTTTCCTAAAATGCAGGATGGAGTAGTGAAGTCCGTTGTTCCAACGCTTACACCTTACATGGTGCAGGCAGGAAGTAATGTGGCAAAATATCAAATACAATTAAAAATCACATACAGGAGGATTTGAATATGGGTGACACAAATATTACAGGCAAGATTGCACGTAAATATATGGCACATTTTCTGGACGCTTCTTTTGGCGGTACACAGGCAGAATGGTATCGTCTTGGAGAAGATCTGGATGAATACAACATTGAAATGAACCCGGATACGGAAGTAAAGAAAAACATTCTGGGTAACACAACTTTTAACCACAATGGTTATGAACCGTCTTCTGACTCTGATCCATACTATGCACGTGTGGGCGATAAGCTGTTTGAACATCTGCAGAAAATCGTAGACACATTAGCATCAGATGATACCTGCAAAACTTCTGCATTAGAGGTTCATCTGTGGGACGGTAACGAAGCAGGAGGCTATAAAGCATTTAAACAGGATTGCTACGTAGTTCCTACAAGCTACGGTGGAGACACATCTGGTTATCAGATTCCATTTTCTGTCAACTATGTTGGCGAAAAAACAGAAGGAACTTATGATCCTGCGAAAAAGACCTTTACACCAAAATCAGTTGAGTAAAGGTGCATTTTGACGGGGGAGCTGGCAGTAGCCAGTTCTCCCATTTTTACTGTTAAAGCATAAAGGAGGCAACAGCAATGGCAGAGAATATGAAAAACTTTAGTATGGAAATCAGTGTAGACGATGGTACAGTGCGAGTTCCGGTAAAAAATAAACAGGGAGAAGAAATTGGTGTCTTCTATTTCAGACCAACTGATATCAATATCATCAAAAGATACAATGAGGTAATTGATAAGTTTGATAATATCGTTGCTCCACTTGAAAATGTGGATATTTCTTCTGATGGTACGGCGCAGGATATGAATGATCAGGTGGCTATTGAAGCTCTTAAAGATGCAGAAACGAGACTATTTGAAGCAACTGATTATTTATTTGGCGGAAATATGTCAGAAGCATTCTTTGGAAAAATGAATCCATTCTCACCTGTAAATGGTCACTTCTATTGTGAATCAGCCATCAATGCAGTTGGTAGCTTCATCAACACACAGTTTGATAGAGAAACTAAGAAAATCAGTTCAAGAGTCAGCCGCTATACAAAAAGAAAAGGTGGCAGAAAATAATGACCTTTGGATTACCCTCCAGCTTAGAAGTTGCCGGGCAGGAATATGAAATATACACAGACTACAGGGATGTACTGAACATCATAGCGGCTTTTGAGGATCCTAACTTGGAACCCGCTGAAAAACAGTACATCTGTCTACACAATCTTTATAAGGATGATGAAAAAATACCGCAGGAGCATTATGCGGAGGCATACAAAGCCGCAATCGCATTTATTGACAATGGAATGGAGTCAGATCAAGGTAGCCCCCGGACAATGGACTGGGAGCAAGATGCGCCAGTTCTTTTCCCTGCGGTCAATCACGTAGCAGGATTTGAAGTCAGATCCGTGGACTATCTACATTGGTGGACGTTCACGGGTTTTTTTATGGAAATAAAAGAAAGTGTATATGCCACGGTATTGAGTATTCGGAGCAAGAAAGCAAAGGGCAAAAAACTGGAGAAATGGGAAAAAGATTTTTGGCAGGCAAATAAAAAATTGTGTGTGTTGAAAGAAAAGCTGACTGAAGAGGAACAGGCTGAAAAAGACAGACTGATTGCCATACTTGGCTAAGTAGTAGATAGGAGGTGGTTTAGGTGGCAGATAACAAGGCAGATGGCTCTATTGTCATTGATACCGGGCTTGATACAAAAGGATTTGATAAAGGGTCAAAAGAGCTGCTTACGGCAATCAACTCTCTGACAAAGGAGATTGAACGACTGGGACAAACGCTGCAGACCACTTTTTCAAATTACGGCAATGTGGCACAAAACTCTGATACGAAAGTACAGAAATTGGAACAGACGGTTGTGCAATTAGAAGCAAGGGTTCAAGAATTAAATGCAACAATCGCTGAAATGGAAGAAAAACTTGCTGATGCATCACAGCAGAAACCAATGGATGCAGATGCTTTTGAACAGACGGGAGCATCTGCAGATGATGCAAAAGGTAGAATTGCTCAATTAGAAGAACAGATATCGAGTCTTGAATCATATATTGACCAGTTGCACGCACAGATGGCCAGTGGGTCAGATACCATTGCACCTGTCATGGATACGAACCAGATATATGATGGGGTCGTGGATCTGGATGAAGCCTTCAAAACATTGGAAACTGATATGACTGATCTTGAAGCAGTTGCTGAACAAGCCTTTGCTGGTGACAATGCAGCAGTGCAGGAATTTAAAGAAGGTGTGTCAGATACGCAGAGTAAAATTGCAGAAATGGAGAGGGCGTTAGAAGAGTTCGGAGCTACACAGATTCCAACAGAAGATTATGCGTTTCTTCAAAGCGAATATGATAAATGCGATAAAAAACTAGAAAAATTGTTGGACAAGCAAGCCCGCATGGAAGATACCGGTGTAAAGAAAAATTCCAAAGCATGGAAAAATTTGCAGTATGATATCGAACAGACCAGAATGCAAATGGATACCTACAAAGATGATATGGCCGAAATGGAAAATGCAGGTACTGCATTTACATTAGGATCGGATACAGCAGAATTTGCAGGCTATTATAAACAGCTCATGGAGGCAAAGCAGGCGCTGGAAGAATTAGCAGTAGAGGTACAGCGATTCGGCGGACAGATAAAATCTACGTGGGCAAATATGACCACCTTATCGGGGATGTTAAAAAACGCTTTTTCATCTGTTGGAAGAGCTGTTATGACTGGTGCCGGTTATGCAGTACAGGCGATACGACACCCGATACAATCGCTTGACAGGCTTTTAGGCGGACTTGTAAAGACTGTAGGCAGAGTTGCAGGGTCACTTGCTAAAATGGCAAGCAGCGCGGTTGTGAGTGGACTGAAAGCCATTGCAAATGCAGCAAAAAAAGCGGCAAAAAATCTTGTAGCAATGGCAGGTAGTGCTATAAAGGGTGGTTTCAGTAGGATTGCATCACTTGCTAAAAAAGCGGCTACATCATTGTTAGGCGTCGGAAGTGGTGCAAAAAAATCCGATGTAGGTTTAAAAAATGGTCTGAAAACAGTCCTTAAATATGCATTCGGTATCCGCTCCTTGTATATGCTCTGCAATAAGCTGAAATCAGCGATTAAAGATGGTTTCGGATCACTGGCACAGTATTCACCACAAGTGAACAGTGCAGTGTCTTCTATGCAGGGGGCATTATCTACACTGAAACTGAGCTTATCAACAGCTTTTGCACCGATTGTTACAGCAGTAGCTCCTGCAATTACGTACTTGATTAACTTGCTCACAGCAGCAGTCAATGCGATCGGTATGTTTTTTGCCGCGATTACTGGCCAGAAAACTTACACAAAGGCAACAGCACAGGTAGCAGATTATGCAGCAAGCCAAAGTGATGCCGCATCCTCTACAGGAGACGCAGCAGATGCAGTAAAAGAAGAGAAGAAGCAGTTAGCATCATTCGATGATCTTGATATCTTGGAGGACAGCTCATCGGATAGTTCCGGCGGCGGTGGCGGTGGCTCTGGTGGTGGTTCAGACCCCTCTACTATGTTTGAAACTGTTCCGGTGGATTCAGGTATTGCCGGGTTCGTGCAGAAAATAAAAGAGCTGTTTGAAGAAGGCGATTATGAAGAAATAGGGCACATCATTGCACAGAAAATCAATGAAGCCTTTGCAAAAGTAAAAGAGCTGATCGCATGGGAAAATGTAGGAGCGGTTGTGACGGAATACGTGAATGCTTTTTGCAGAATTTTTAATAGTCTTGTTGACAACATAGACTGGGATTTGATTGGTAGTACATTTGCAGAAGGCATTAACACACTGTTGCATACGATAGAACTACTACTGACTGGCATTGACTGGAACAATCTTGGCACAAAGATTGGAGATGGTCTGAATGGATTGGTTCGCGATATTGAGTGGGATCTTCTTGGAGAAACGTTTGCAGCTTACTTTTCGGCAAAGCTAAACCTTCTTACAGGTGCTGTTCAGGAATTTGATTGGGGTCAGTTAGGTTCAAAGATGTCAGAGGGATTCAATTCACTTGTTTCTATCATGACCGCCACGATTACAGCTATTGATTGGAAGGGTATCGGTTCAAACTTTATCACAGGTGTAAATAACCTTGTTACCGGTGTAAACTGGACAGAGGTAGGGAACTTATTGGCACAATCATTTAACGCGGCTCTTGGCATGATTTACAGTGTTGTGAGGGATTTCAAATGGTCTGAAGCCGGAAAGAAATTTGGTGAAGGTGTAAATGGCATCATTTCCAACGTAAACTGGGCGGATATCGGACAGACGATATCGAGTAGTCTAACAGGTGCTCTGAATTTTCTTTTTAATGCAATTAAGGAAATTAACTGGACACAGCTAGGAGAAGATGTAAAAACAGCACTAGTGAATATCAACTGGTCAGAGATATGTCAGGCGTTATTTAAGACATTGGGTGCAGCACTTGCAGGACTGTCACAATTTCTTGGCGGTCTATTTGGTGATGCGGTTGAAGGCGCAAAAGATTACTTCAATGGAAAAATCGAAGAGTGTGGCGGAAATATCGTAGCTGGTATCTTTAAAGGTATAAAAGACGCTATTGCTGGTATCGGTACATGGATTAAAGAAAACATTGTGGATCCATTTGTAAGTGGTTTCAAAGAATTATTCGGAATCCATTCACCATCTACAGTCATGGCAGAACTTGGATCATTCCTGATTGAAGGATTGTTGCAAGGTATCTTGGATATTGTATCAGGAATCAAAGCATGGATAAAAGAGCACGTTACTGATCCGATTAAAAAATGTTTTGAAAATTTTAGTCTGGCAAAATTACTTGATACAGCGTTGGATCTTGGAGATAAAGCTATTTCTGTAGCAGTGTCTCTAATAAAATCTGGTTGGAAAACCATCAGTTCATGGGTGGGAGACATTGGAAGTAAAGCAGTGTCTCTAATAAAATCTGGCTGGTCAACCCTCACAGGCTGGGTGGGAGACATTGGAAGTAAAGCAGTGTCTCTTGCAAAATCTGGTTGGACAACCCTCAGTTCATGGGTGGGAGACATTGGAAGTAAATCAGTTAGACTGATAAAGTCTGGTTGGACAACCCTCAGTTCATGGGTGGGAGAGATCGGAAATAAGACAGTATCTCTTGTGAAATCTGGTTGGATAACCCTCAGTTCATGGGTGGGAGAGATCGGAAATAAGACAGTATCTCTTGTGAAA
>CAZYCT010000001.1:57155-57299 GCA_964646135.1 uncultured Coprococcus sp.
TCTGGTTGGATAACCCTCAGTTCATGGGTGGGAGAGATCGGAAGTAAATCAGTATCTCTTATAAAGTCCGGTTGGACAACACTCCGTGTATGGGTGGGAGAGATCGGAAGTAAATCAGTATCTCTTATAAAGTCCGGTTGGACA
>CAZYCT010000002.1:0-37508 GCA_964646135.1 uncultured Coprococcus sp.
GGAATTGTCAACAATGTTTTTGTTTTTTATTTATTTCAGACAATTCACACAATTCACGCAATTCCGTCTTTTGCTTTTTCTGTATTGCAAACCATTTTTTCTAGCGTTATGATAAACGCAACAACAGCTTTTTCCGTGTTGTAAAAAATATAGTGAGGTACACCAATTATGAAGAATACTATACAGCACCCAATCCTTTCTCGAAACTGGATTGTCTGCGTACTTGCCATTTTCTGCTGTCTGCTTTGGGGCAGCGCTTTTCCTTCTATTAAAATAGGATATCAATTATTTCAGATTGAATCTTCTGACATCGCGTCACAGATTTGCTTTGCCGGAATCCGCTTTGCACTTGCCGGCGTTCTCGTAATCCTTTTCGCTTCCGTAGCTGAAAAGAAACCAGTGAAACCATCCTGTGTTTCTATTCCAGTCATTTTGAAGCTTTGTATGTTTCAGACGGTATTTCAATATTTCTTTTTCTATGTAGGTCTTGCACATACATCTGGCATCAACGGTTCCATCATTACATCATCCAATGTCTTTTTGGCTATTTTATTTTCTAGTCTACTCTTCAAGCTGGAAGATTTGAACGTCTCAAAAATCTTTGGATGTATACTTGGATTCATCGGTGTTATTGTTATAAACTTAGGTGGCAGTTCTTCTCTTTCATTTAATTTTTTCGGAGACGGATTCGTTTTTCTGGCCGCTCTTTCTGCTTCCTTGTCATCGATTTTAATGAAATATTATTCCAAAGATCATGACCCCGTCCTACTAAGTGGTTATCAATTTCTCTTTGGCGGAATTATAATGACAGTTGGTGCCAGTTTGTTCCACGGAACTTTACCTTGCATCACCTCCACAGGTCTGCTTCTACTTCTGTACCTGGCATTTGTCTCAGCAGTCGCCTATTCACTCTGGTCAATGCTTTTGAAATACAATCCTATTTCAAAAGTCACTATTTTCGGATTTACAAATCCTATTTTCGGAGTGATTTTATCTACCTTCATTCTGCACGAGGGCGGTATCTTCAATGTTCGGTCGATGATTGCTCTCATTCTTGTATGTGTCGGTATCTTTGCAGTTAATCGTTCTTAATTTTCATTTTCCGATAGCGCAAAACGGGGAGCAAAAGCTCCCCATTTTTTCATATTTTATATTTAATGTATCTTTAATAGCATGTCCATAATCATATTATTGTCATACAAGAATGTAAGGAAACTGCTATCTTCAATCATGCGCAACATCATGTTTCCGTAACTTGACATGTAAATCAGTGTGATAACAATAAATGCAATATCGATCACCAACACAGACACCCCTACGCCTAAAACCATTCCCGCAAGTCGGTTCAAAAGGCCAAGGCCCGGAAGTGTAGTAACAATATCCAGCGCAAATACCACTGCGCGAATCACCAGTATTGCAATAATAAACGTCAAGAAGAAGGAACAGATTCCTATGAATAAGCGCGAGAATAATTTCCCTATGTATTCACCAAATGTAGTTGCACCCAATTTTGCATAAACTTCACTGTTGTTGTTGTTTAACAACATCTCCTTAAACACGTCCGGCAAAATGGATTTCTCAATCGCTGCAACCTGGGCTTCTCTTGGCAGATCAGCGGAAAAAATTGTAAATCCTTCTGGAAGCTTGGCTACATGTCCATTTAATATGTGTTTTGAAATGCCAAAGGCTGCCAAATCATCCCCATCAACTTCTCCATTTACAATATCTTCAACTGTAATACCTGTCGCTTCCAATTCTTGCTCCGTAACTCCTGCACCGCGCAGCATATTCCGCACTTGTTCTTCCGTCAGATTCGTCTTTGCCTTCTCTCCCGTCATAGCCGCAGAGATGATACCTTCACAATAGGATTCCATAATCTCATCTGCCGGTGTGAGTGCAATGATTGCATCCGACACATACGGCGATACGAAGCAAACAATTCCAAGCGTCAATATCGTAGAGACCAATGACACTGCAATGCGCAGTCCGCCTCGCACAAGTCCAATCAACATTCCCATTCCAATGGTTGCCAAAACAACGATCAATAACCAATTCATATTTTTCTCCTATTTTACTAGACGGATTTCTTCCATTCCGTCATTACTTATCATCAGGTACATATTAATTCCCGTCAGCGGAATCATTTCTTTAATATTCATCTCCACTTCTCCCGAGAATTTCTGGATTCCCCAGATAGAAAATATCATACATTTTCCGCCGTCAAACATAATCACATTTCCATCAGAAATGCTAATGTTGCTATATTCGCCGATAAATGTCTTGGAAAGCTGTAATTTCCCATCCATTGTGTAAATGCGCAGTTCTGATTTCTCTTCTCCCGCATTCTTTAGCACGAATCCGAGATACTCTTTATCATAAAATACACTCTGTATTTCTTTCTCAATCTCTACTGTCTGCACAAGTTGCGGCTCTTCCTTCCCCTCGTAGATTAAAAAAGAGGACTCGCTGACCAAAATCGATTTCTTGTTGTCCACAAAAAAGGATATTGGTATCACTGCGTTTTTATAAGTATCCTCAGACACTTGGTAACTTTCTTTCTTCGTGTCGCCTTCCTTAAAATCGTAATACACAACCCTTGTAGCACCAACACCATCATTGACACAATAATAAGACACTTGCAGCACAGCTCCTTCCGGTGAAAGTGCCATACCTATCGGATAACCAACCCCTGTAAGCGATGCCATATGCTCTACCAAAATATTCCCTGCCGCATCATAACATATAATCTGCGGCGACATGCCATTTTTCAAAAGCACACTCACGATCCCGTTCTCTGCCACCGCCACATTCTCGATAGGAAGTGCGGTATGAATTTCGCCAAGTAATCCCTTCTCATTGAACACATAGAGATCATTTCCGCCCATACTTCCTATAACTAGCGCATTCTCATTCGTTCGCACAAAAGGATTCTTAATCTGGTAAGACTGATTCCACTGTTCTTCTCCCTTTTTGTTCATATAAGCAGCACCGTCGCGGCTATATTTCAGCACTCCTTTGGCATACTTTACATAATTGCTGTTGTCCATCCCCGCCGTTCCATATTCTCGCGTTGTACTTATATGTTCATATGTCTGAATTTCGATCAAAAGATAAGTGCCTACAAGCATAGATATAATCAAACAAACTGCTGTAATTCTCTCTATCCAGACTTTTCGTCTGTAAGACTTAATCTTGTCTTCTACATTCTCTTCTTCTGGCTTGCGTACTTCTATAATAATCCCCATTATATATCCCCTTCAAATGCTTTTGAGCATTGCGGCTCTCTAACAGTATAACATATTTCTTTTCTTATGGAAGTAATAATTTCTGTCCTATAAATATGAGATTCCCATCGTTCAGACCGTTCATGCGGCAGATTGCATCCACGTGACCAATATCTCCATACACTTTTTTACTGATTTTCACCAAGGTATCTCCCTTTTCTACGATGTAAATATCTTCGCTCATGTCCCGGATTGTGCTTCCTATTGTTTCTGCATCTGGCTCTTCTTGTTCCGGCCAAGACTCTTCTTCTGGTTTACTTTCTAGTTCCTGTGGCATTTCCGTCAAGTCTTTTGCTTCCCCTTCTACCTCTCCACTCGTCTCTACGCTATTTTTGTCATCTTCTCTTTCGTGCAGCGGCAAATCCAGATTCTTCACTGCCACTTGTAGTTCCTGCATTTTCCCATAATTATTCGCCATCGTCACGCCCATTCCAAGAACAGCCAGTACCAATACGGCACACACCGCACGCATGTAGCGAATACTCTTTTGCTCTTCGCGGGCTGCAGTTCTCTCTTTTACAAGACTACGAAACTCCTGTGCAGCTTTATCCTCAACAGTTTCACTGGGCGTCACCCCCAGCTTTTTTCGCTCAAGTATCATATAATTTTGCATCGCAGCATTCTTTTCATAATAAATATAATGCCCATTCATTTCCATCAGTTCTTTATATTTATAAGCAAAATATTTCTCATCTTCATTTGTTTTCAAGATCAGGATTGTCCCAAAAACTCCGAAATACTGTTCATGGATTCGGCGCCATTCGCGTTCTAACCTAAGTTCGCCTTCTTTTTTTATTATGCACCATCCCATCATTTCTCCATCAGAAAAATATTCTTCTTTTTCCTTCCGTGCCCTTTCCCATGCCTCCTGGTTCATAACAGGCAATCCATTTTCCGAGTCAGACACTTCATTCCGAAGAGCTCCCGACACATAAATGCAATCTTGATCATCCTGTCTTACAGTATGGCCTACCAAAAATACGCCCACCATTTCTTCTTCCATATTTTGGCATAATTGGTTCAAAAATGTATCCACATAATCTTCTATGTATATCTTTGGTGTATCACTGACATTTCCTATCTGGCGTACGTTTTTTGGATATTTATTTTCCATAAACCTTCACCTCATTCATATTTTTTCACATCGTAGCATATAGAAAATGCTGATTTTATCAGATTGTGTCACCAATACCAAAAAAGATTCGACATTTTGTAAAAAAGCCTTTCGAAACTTTTACATTTCCAAAGGCTTTTCTTCTATCTGCAATCCAATCTCATCAAACATATCTGCTTCTATCATGTTTCTCTGGAGATTGGTAATATTATCAAGAATCTGTGTAAATTCTACCGACAAGGAGCGGAGGGACTCGGAATATTTCTGCAAAATATTTGAGCAATATTCTTTGTATGCGCCCTTCATCTTTTCTTTTTCTTCTTCGATACTCTTCTGTTCCTTCATCAGCGCGCTTAACTTCTTGTTCATCTCTGCCAGCAACAACTGTGAAGTCTCCATTTTATTCTCGTACTCTGCAATCTCTTCATTGTGTTTCGCTTGCTCTTCCTCCAAAGCCTGCTGAAACATTCTTACGAGCTCATTCATCTTGGCGGAGACGTCTTCTTTGTCATAGCCGCCGAAAAGTGTTCTTTTTATCTTTACATTATTGATGTATTCCGTAAAATCCTGCATGTTATTTTCTGTACACCTTTCTACACAATATCTTTCTGTTTTTCACCGACCAGCGCCAGAATTTCCCGCAGTCCTTGGTGGGCATCGTAGAAATCCTGCAATTTCGTCGATATATTCTCCCACTTCTGCTCTGCGCCGCGTTCGGCTTCTGCAAGCATCTTCGTACACTTCTCCTGGGTTTCTTCTTCCATCTGCGCACATTTTCTTCGTGTTTCTTCTTCCATGTCTGCACAAATTGCTTCCTGGCGCCCACTCAGATACTTGATGTTCTCTAAATATTGTACTGAAGCCGCCTGCGCTGCTTCAAACACACCGTTCAACTGGAATGCTGCCTCTGCGATCGTTCCCGCCTTATCAATCTGGATTTTTCTGTCCTCTAATTCCTTTCGCGCCTGTTCAAGTTCTGCGCTCAATCGTTCAATCTCTTTCCCTTGAGCCACAAGAATTTCTAACAATTCGACACGTTTTAATTTATGTAATTCTTTCTCTGTCATAGAATCACCTTGCCTTCTTCACTTCCTGAATAAATTAATATAATACGCTATGTTTAGTTTCATTATATATTAGTTAAAATGCAATTACAATCTCCCTTTTATTCGAGGCGGTCACATCTTACTGTCAATCTCGTCCGCCCAGAATATGTGCAGGTAAATAACGTCATATCCCATTCGTCTGTCTGCATCTCTTCTACCGCAGTTCCATCTAATATTTCGATTTCTGCCACTTGATATGCGAAACAATTCCCCGCCATATCTGTAAACGAGACCTCATCTCCCACGTTTAAATTCTTTAAATTTGCAAAATGGGTCCGGTAATTGTGTCCTGCAATCACGAAATTTCCCTTGTACGCAGTTCCCCCATAGCGGCACGGTGCTGTTCTTGCATTTGCTTCACTCCACTCATGAATGATTGGCAACCGCAAATTCAATATCGGAACTTCTAGGATGCCAACATAACGAATACCCTCCACCTCTGCCACCGGCATTTCCATCTCAGGGTACTTTAGATAGTCTTCTTTCGTTTCCGACTCCTTTGCCTCCATCTCCACCACCTTTTGTAGCTCTAATGCGGCAACTGTCGCAGATTCTCCTGCTCTTTTTTCTTCATTTATATTGTAAATTGTTAAAAAAAGGGCTGCCAGCACAAACAGCAGCCCTATACTCATTGAAATCGTTCCCTTTTTCATCTTTACTTTTCGTCTCTCCTACGCATCATCCAGCCAGCCAAGAAAAACAACAGCCCTGTTCCTGCAAGTATCGGAACCGGCCACCAAAGCATACCTGTCTGTGGAAGTTCTGGTTCCTTCGGCACTGTCTGTGTATAAGTATTCGTCACAACAAATGTTGTTCCATTGCGGCCAACAGAAACCGTGTACCCTGCTGGCACCTCTTTTTCTACGATTTTCCAGTCATACGCCGTTTTTAGGTCCTTCCATGTGTAATACCAGTTATTTTCTTCATTTAAAACAACTGTATCATACAGCTCTGATCCTTGATATAATTGTATGGTGATCTTTTCTGGGCGTTTCTTACTATCATCCCCCGACCAGATCTTGCGGACCTGCAGTTCTGTCACTTCATCTACCCATTCATATTTCAAATATATTTCTTCCTCATACTGCCACACATCGTCTTCGTGACGATTCGGAAGGCAAATCAAGGTAGGCTGCAGTGTATACACTTTGTTTTTATACACATACGCATCACCCATGATTAAATACAGTGCCGTCGTCATTTTCTCATTTTCTGACGGGAACTGTACTCTTCCATCTGCATCCGTGATTCCCGTGTCCAATGGTTTCATCTGCTCAGTCACAATATAACTTGCCAATGTCTCCGCAAGGAGCTTCCACTGTGCCGAATCTAACTCCTCCCACTGCAACGGATAAGATGCAAATTCTTCTGTCGGTATAAATTCTCCAAATCCATAGACATCCGCCACCTTGTACAGATCTACTTTTGCCCCAGGCACAGGTGATTCCTCTGTTCCGTACACCACCGACAAAGAGACGTCTGCCCCTTCCTTAATTCGGTCAATTGCCAAAACATTCTGCGGCACAAGCAATACTACAGCCATTGCATATAACAAAATTTTACTCATTTTATTGAGAAATTTACTATATCGTTTCACAAAATCCACCTCCTGTTTCCTTGTTCCTCTGTCCTTACTTTCGATATCTCAACAGCAGCCATATGAGAAGCAGCAACAAAATCGGTGCTGCAACCACTGGCGCCACTATAATTGGCTCTATCTGGCGCGCATCTGCCGTCACACGTACAGACGCATCATTTATATTTGCAATCCTATGCCCTGTTACCAGAAGCCTGTGTGAATTTACACCATATGGCGTACATGTCACCAAGGTGCAGAAATCTTCGCCTTTTACTATCTGCAGTTCATCCAACTGATCTGGCTCCACTATGCGGATCTGATCCACTTCATAGGTCAACGTCTCATCCAGCACCTGCAGAAGAAAAATATCTCCCTCCACCATTTTGTCTAAGTCTGTAAATAATCTTGCACTTGGAAGGCCTCGATGTCCGGAAAGAACGGTATGAGTCCCTTCGCCTCCCACGGGAAGGCTGCTCCACTCTAAATGTCCGATTGCAATCTGAAGTACTACGTCCTCTGTCCCGTGATAAATAGGAAGATAGCAGTCGATAGACGGGATATCAATATATCCAAGCACACCATTGTCCGCAACATTCAGAAGATTCTCGTACTCCTCCTTCTGTTCCTCACTCAGCGCAAAGTTAATGACCTTTTCTTCTAATGCGTGATTATATTCCACTGCCGCATCCCACGCAGCTTCATATTCTCCCGAATCCAACTGAGCCACTTGCTCCGTATAACTTGCTATAGCTCTTGACTGGTGAAAAGAATTCCAATAATCACTCACACTTGGATACAACAGTAAGGACAAGCCTACAAGAAAAACTATTATTAATAAAAAATCTGAAAATTTCTTCTTTTTCATGCAGTATTCTCCTTGCTATTGTATGCCCGGGAGGGAAACCCTCCCGGAATATACAACTATTTTATTATTTTTCAGCACTCATTCGTTTCTTTGTAACCATGAGAACCACAGCGATCAGCACTAATGCTCCGCCGACAAGGTAAAGCACTGTTGTACCAGTACCACCTGTAGATGGAAGAGTTGCACCCTTGTTATTTTCCACATCCATTGATACAACACCTGTACCTGCTATCCCAGCTTTCGCATCACCATTATCTACTTTAATCTGTAAGGTTTTCACACCAGTTGTATCATAAGATGAAGTAATTTCAATTTTAATCTCATTTTCGATATTATTATATCCATCTGGTGCCTTTGTCTCCTTCAAGTAATAAGTTCCATCTTCAAGTCCTATGATTTTAAACAATCCGTCTTCGCCTGAAGTAAGCACGCTACCATCTGTTTGATTGTCTGCCCAACCAGTTACTTTGTGATTTTCATCTACTTTAACCCATTTACCAGCTTCATTCTTTAATTTAAATTCAGCACCAGATAACTTTGTATTATCCTTTCCGTCCACCTTCGTTACATCCAATTCGAAGGTAAATACATAAACCGTATCTTCCGGTGTTGTTCCAGTTGGTTCATCTGGATTACTTCCTGTTCCCTGATAGTTTGGATCATTTGAAAATGTTAATTTAACCGTATTAGGATTTCCTGTACCGCCGATAACTGCATTTACATTCAGTTTTGCTGTATATGTAACAATAATCTCAGATTTTTCATCAATAGTAGCGTCTGAAATAGTTTTTAAATTATTACATGTAATTGTTAAAGTTCCATTGTTGTGATTTACAGTAAACTCATCTGTAATATCTGTACCACCAACTGTCACTTTGACAGAACCTGCATTGTATGTTAGACCATTTGACAATGTATCATGGAACTCGTATTTATATGATGTATAGTCTGCATAATTTGATGGCAATGTACCCTTCAACTGGAACGTAACATCATCGCCAATATTGTAAGTACCTGTTTCTACTTTATTTTCCCCTTCAACAATTAATTTGTCTACACTTGGAACAGTACCCTTAGGTGACACTTCTACATTACCTACAACTTTCAAGATATATCTTGTTGCAGAGTCATACCCTGAAACTGTATTCTTATCTTTCACCAGATAATATCCCGGTTTGTCAACATTAATAGTGTATGTTCCTTCTGTTTCTGTTGATTTTGTTGATTCTTTTGCATCAGTAGTTAAATACTTGCCTGCAACTGCTGCGAATGTCTTCGCCAGATCGCTATCATCGCCAACGCCTTCCAACGCTTTGGCTACATCAGCAGCTGATGTGGCAGTTGCAAATTTCTCTATTGTTTTCAATTCTGTTAACAAAGCCACATTATTCACACCAGTTCCCCATGTTACATTGGACAATGTTTTTCCATTTTCAGAAATGTCTCCTGCAAAAATCTGATAGGCTTCATACACATGATTTTCTGCATTATTCTTAATTGTAATCGTGTATGAATCTTCTGCTGATACTGGAAGTGCCATTGCCAGTACCATAACCATTGCCAGCACTACACTGGCTAACTTCTTCATGTTTTTCATCTTCTTGAATTCCTTTCTTAAATTATTTTCTTTTTTGTAAGTTTGCATCAGTTAGGAGGCCTTCCCCTCCCTTCTGTGACTTTTATTATAAAGGAGAATTCCTGCAACGCTCATAAGTGCAAGACCTCCTATCATAAACAACGTTGTTCCAATACCACCAGTTTCAGGCAATTGGTAGGTAACGGTATTTGTTACGATGACTTCTATATTTTCACCAACCGAAATGGTACCTCCCGCATTTTCTTCAACAACAGTACCATTCAGATTATATCCCACCAGATATCCTTCCGTTGTAGTCTCAACAATGCTCCATGTCGCTCCGATTGGCAAATATTTAATCATAATGTTTTCATCTTTTTTTAGTTTTACTATGGCTTTGCCATTTGTAAACGTCAATTCTCCTACCTTTTCTCCCTGAGTATACGAATACGAACCATTTATCGGATTTCCAGCTTTGTCATGAAGCGTCATTTCAAACGCAAATTCCTTCGTTTCGTCACCCATCTCACCATTAACGTGCTTTGTCAAAGTTAAATTAGCGAGAGGAGTATTGGTACAAACAAGTTGTAATGTATTCGCCTGTGGAATTTCTCCTGTCACAGATGAACCATTTGTTTCTGTTTCACCGACCTTCCATTTCGTCTCATAACCTTCTGTTGTAAGTTCTGTTACTGTATACTTCTTACCATGTGGAATTCCTGATATAACGATGTGCTCACCTGCTTTGAGAGAAAATTCACCGCCATTTTTAATCGTTCCACTCGTACTACTAGAAGCATGATAAATAGTATACGGGAACAAGTCATCATCATCTAATGTTAATTTGAATCTAAATTTCTGGTCTGATTCCTTTCCCTGTTCCAACTTCTTTTCAACTGCAATGGAGCCTGTGTTCTGTGTATTCTGCGTAATTGAGCTAATCCGTGGAAGTGTAAAGCTCATATAACAACTAGAGCCTGATGCTCCTCGCTCTGTATAGAAGAAGGTTAATGTATGTGTTCCTGTCGTCGACTCACTTATATAATCCCAAAGATTTACATAAGTTCCAACAGAGCTATGGACACCACCGATATCACAGATTAAAGTTCCGTCCAAGAAAACCCACATATCGTCATCGCCATAGAAGTAATATTCTAATGGTCCTTTATAGCTTCCATCCAATTGAAATTTGACCGCATACTGAAGTCCGAAATAAGAATTATGATTATTATGATCATCGGATAGTGGAAGAGTATTTTTCGTTTTTCCATCTCCGTTCACGTAGTTTCTATTCGCCACTGGTGTTTCCCCAAACTTCATATCATGCCCAGCTTTAGAATCATCTGTTGTTCCATCCAATGGCCAGAAGTTATTCGTCAGAATCAGCTTTCCAGATGTTACCTGTTCTCCTTCTGTTGGAACAAAGAATTTTTCCAAGTCCTCCTCTGTGATCGAACCACTTGCACCACCATTAACACTTGTCAACGTATAAGTGTCGCCAACACGTTTAAAATCCAACGTATTTCCTGTATAGGTTGTTTTTCCCGTCACCGTTCCTTCTTCATAATTGAACAAATCCGGATGTGCAATTCCTGCAGAATAAGTGAGTTTGTCAGTATTCATGTCATAGCCAGATACAATGCCAAAAGTACAACCATTAAAACTAGCTGTCTCATCAGTGGATGGCTTATTATATCTATTTAACAGATTTTCATTCCACTTTAAGTCTCCTAGAGTTGTTCCTGTATTACCATTGCCAAACGCAAGATGTACACCTGCTGTCGAATAATTACTGGCTGAATTTATCCCCTGTGCATCTGTTCGCATCCATGTTGCCGTTCCTCCAGCTTTATTCAACACATCCGCCCTTGTCTGTGCCTGTGCTTTCAATTCATTGCCAGAATATACGTACTGCATCGTATCAGAAATATCATAATCAAAGAAATTCACCGAATTCGAATACGTTGCATTCGTCGGCTTGTAGATATATCGTACCGTTGCACCATCTGGGATATAAATCACCTTATCTGTTTGGGAAGCTTCATTATTAGTAAATTCTATATCTTTTCCATACTCATTCCAATTCGCACCTGCATCCACCGATATTTGTATATTCTCCAATTGATAGTGGGAATTTTCTCTCAAGCAATCCAAATCTGTCACTGCCATACCGCTGAAATACTCTGTCGGAATACTCTTATATATTTCTGTTAATTCTGTTGTAGTGTCTATCTCATATGCCGTTGTTTGAGCGCCTCCATGATTCTGATTAGAATAACCACTCTCTTTTAAATACATATATTTTAACGGATTACCATTCGGAGTAGCATCTCTTCCTTTCCCGTTCTGAGGCAGCTTTTTGCCTGTTGTATCAATCACTGTAATATACGCTTGGTTCGGCGCCTCAGTTCCTGTCACATACCTAGGAATATTGGCATAATATTCTACCGTAAATTCAGTGGAAAGCGCATTTCTTGAAACTGCAAATACTTGTGCATTATTCAACACTAATTCTGCTGTTTCACTTTCAGATAACTCAACCTTTTCCACAACTGTAACTTCATCTTCTGCCAACTGAAGCACAGACATGGTCTGCCTTTTTGCCTGGATATTGTCTTCTTCCTCGGCTTCTTCTGCTTCTTCTAAATTAATGGCAGCTATTTCTTCTTCAGAAATATTTTTTGGCAATACCGTAAGATTTGCAACAACTTCTGCATTCGAAAGTTCTACCTGCGCTCCAGCAGACTGGAACGAAAGCTGATAGGCAAGTAAATCTAAAAGTTCACCTTCACTATTTTCTAATGCAAACTCCTCTAATTGTGTATATTCTTCGCTTTCAGTTTCAAGTTCAGATACGGACATTTCCATATCAGTCGGAAGCCCCTCTTCACTTGTCACCTGCACCTGTAATGATATCTCGCCTTCTTCATAAGTAAATATCATCTCATTTGCACTCTCTGCAGAGACATTCGCTTCTCCTTGGATTTCTGAAATACTTTCGCACTCATTTGTATGAATATGTTCCTCTGTTTCGCAAACGAGCTCCTTCGCACTATCATAACACTCTTCTGTATGCACATGACCTACATTTCCACAATAAAAAATCTGCTCTGGGAGTTTTCCATAGCCCATGATGCTTGCATCATCTGCTTCATATTCATCTAAGCGAACTTTGTAGTAAGAATTTCCTTCAATCGTCTTAACAACTGCTGCATTTTCTTCCGTTTCCGCTATATATTCTGTTACAATTCCAACATGATCGGAATCTGGTTCTGAATCCAAATTGAAGAAAATCAAATCTCCCGGCTGTGGAATGTAATCGGCATTCTCCTCATCGAACAAATCTACGTACAAATCATACTCTTTGCTTTGCAGTTTGTTGATCCAATTTTGGCATCCAGCTTCCAGCGGCATATCTTCTACTTCTGCGTAATTTAAACAGAAAGAAACATACATGGCGCACCATTCGCCGTAAGGCACTCCGTACCAAGCCCCATAGCGTGTGTAGCCTTGCTGTGTCTCGCCTTCCATGATATAATTTGCTGAACTTTCTGTATAGCCAAGCTGAGACGCAGCAATCGCCAATACATCCACCGCGTAATCGCCAGTAAGAGTCACATCTTCCAATGTCTTCTCCCACACTGCTTCTGTCTCCACATCCGCTTTCGGATTCGCGTAGCATGCCTTTGTGTGTGTATGCTCTGTTTCCTGACACGCGAATGCGCGTGTTCCTATCGTCTCCACGGTTTCAAAACATGCCTCGCTGTGGACATGCGCTGAAAGCTCTGGCTTATCGCAGATTAATTTTCTTTCTGTAACTGTCTCTGTTGCAGATGATTCTGTTTCATCAGAAACGTTTTCGTTTTCATTATCCTGTCCTGTAGTTTCTTCTGAGACGGTCTCAACAGGCACCTCTTCATAGCAAGTTCCTGTGTGTGTATGTGTCTCCACTTCTTCTAGCGTACATACTAGCGCCCCTTTGCTGTCATAACAGATGTCCGTATGCGTATGCGCGACACCTGTCACGCTGCAAATTTGTTTCTTCTCATAAGAGGTTTCTCCTGCTGTATAACATGCATCAGTATGTACATGTTCTTCTTGTCCACAATACGCAGTCCCTTCCATTGTGAGCGCCGGAAGTATCAGTGCATAAACTGTACAGAACACAACTACACAGCCCATCGCACTTACTATTTTTTGCCATAATTTCCACTTATGGCGCTTTTTCAGAAATTGTTCTGCCTGATTGTATATACTTTTCTGCAACCGATTACCCCCTTTCTAATTCACCCAGCCGAATTCAGACAGTGGCCATATGCGGAAAACGATTTTTCCTACAATCTGCTCTTCCGCAACACAGCCAACGGCTGTATTTCTTGAATCAATCGATGTACTTCTATGATCACCCATCACGAAAATACGTGATTCTGGCACTTGATATGGGAAATCAACATCACTGTCTCCCAGTGCCTTCTCTTTTACATAAGGTTCTTCTTTTCGCTTACCATCTACATAGACGGTTCCATCTCTTTTCACATCTACCCATTCCCCTGGGCCTGCGATTACGCGCTTGATCAAAATCTTGTTATTATAGTAAAATGCCACGACTTCTCCGCACTCGTAATTCTGACTTTTGATGGTGACTACTATTTCCCCTTCCTTCAACGTCGGAGTCATAGAGTTCCCATATATCTGTAGAACTGGAAGCCAAAGCGTTGCCACGAGAACTGCAATTGCGGCCACTATGACTAGCACATACACAGTGCTTCTCAGAACGCGCCAGTATCTACTCTGATACTTCACACGCTCCAGTTCGGTCTCTAATATCTCTACACTTGGAATTTCAGAATCTCTTCGTCTTCCCATCGGCGTTCTAACTCCTAGCTTATTAATTCTTGTTAATCTTTTTTCATTCTTATAATATCATCATGTTTTTTCAAAATCTATATCTTCACTACATTTTTTACTATATTTTTTTCAAATCATCTCCTTTTTTGTATATATCATATTTTCTTACATCCGCTTAGGAAGAAACGAAAAAAAGACTTCGGAAATTTTCCCAAAGTCTTTCATCTCTTATATCTTCTATTAAATCTATTCGCCGAACACAGCTTTGTAGTCTGCCTGGAATTTTGCAATACCTGCATCTGTCAATGGATGATGTGTCATCTGTTCGATTACTTTGTATGGAACAGTTGCAATATGTGCCCCTGCAAGTGCACAGTCTGTTACATGCATAGGATTGCGCACGCTTGCTGCGATGATCTCTGTATCGATATCGCCAGCTGCAAGGAAAATATCTACGATTTCTGTGATAAGATCTGTTCCGCGCACTGAAATATCATCCAGACGTCCAAGGAATGGAGATACATATGTAGCACCTGCTCTAGCTGCAAGAAGTGCCTGATTTGCACTGAAAATAAGTGTAACATTTGTCTTGATTCCTTCTGCTGAGAGGACTTTACAAGCTTTTAATCCTTCCACTGTCATTGGAATCTTTACTACCATGTTTGGATGAATCTTAGCAATTTCGCGTCCTTCTGCAATCATGCCTTCTGCATCTACTGTTGTAGCTTTTACTTCCCCACTGATTGGTCCGTCAACGATGGATGCGATTTCAGCGATAACTTCTGCGAAGTCACGTCCTTCTTTTGCGATAAGTGATGGGTTTGTTGTTACACCACAGATAACACCCATGTCATTAGCTTTCTTAATATCTTCTACGTTCGCTGTGTCAATAAAAAATCTCATTTCTATCTCCTCCTTCACTTGCCTTAAGCACATTTCCATGTGTTGATTATAACACGATTCGGATACAATGTATCCTTTTTCTTCATTATTATTTTCTATAATTGCGTTCTTCCTTCCAATGCGCGAAGCAATGTGACTTCATCGATGTATTCCAGATCACCGCCAACTGGCACGCCGCTTGCGATTCTGCTGACTTTGATTCCAGTCGGCTTGATCAATTTGCTGATGTACATCGCTGTTGTCTCTCCTTCTAAGCTGGAATTTGTCGCAATGATTACTTCTTCCACATCTTTTTGAAGACGTTCCATAAGTTCTTTTAATTTAATATCCCCAGGGCCGATTCCGAGCATCGGAGAAATTGCGCCGTGAAGCACATGATAGACACCATTGTACTTTCCAGTCTTCTCATAGGCGGCAAGGTCGCGTGTATTTTCAACTACCATAATCACTTTGTGGTCGCGCTCTGCGCTTGCACAGATTGGACAGAGCTCTTGATCGGTCAACGTGTGGCATTCTTTGCAGTAACGCACATTGTTTCTTGCGCTTATCATCGTCTCCGCCAATTGTTCTACCTGCTCTTTGGGCATGTTGATTACATGAAACGCCAGCCGTGCTGCCGACTTTTGTCCTATCCCCGGCAATCTGGAAAATTCTTCAATCAATTTCGATATCTGACTACTATAGTAATCCATGTTTCACGCTCCTGCTTAGAACATTCCCGGCAAAGAGCCGCCCATTCCACCTGTGAGCTTATTCATTGCAGATGAATTCTCTTCATCTACTTTGCGCAGCGCTTCATTGACTGCTGCCACAATAAGATCTTCTAACATCTCGATATCATCTGGATCTACTACTTCTTCTTGAAGTTTTACCTTCTTCAGTTCTTTCTTACCTGTCATGACAACTTCTACAGCTCCGCCTCCTGCAGTCGCTGTGAATTCCTTTGTCTCCATCTCTTTGGCCTGTTCTTCCATCTGGCGCTGCATTTTCTGCGCCTGCTTCATTAAATTTGCCATATTACCAGGCATTCCTCCGCCTGGAAATCCTCCACGTTTTGCCATGGTTTTTCCTCCTTTTATTCATCTTCAATGGTAATATCCATGTGAATTACTTTTTCTATATCTACAAAATGATCCTCAAAGGCACGTCCCATCTCCATCTGACGCACTTCTATGTCGACCACTTTGCCGATTTTCTGTTCAATCAATTCCTTAAGTTCCTGCTTGCGCGCATCTGCGCCTACAAAGGCTGCGCTCAACTCATCTGGCATGACGATCAAAAGCTGGTCGTTGTTTCCTACGCTCAAACGAGCCTGTTTCAAGTAGCTTTTCAACATTCCCGATGCCTCATTGGCAATCTTACGAAAATTCGCTGCCACCTGCTTCACATCTGCGTTCAGTGCTTTCGGCAATTCCGGCTTGCTCTGTGTCTTTGGCGCCTCGTCATTTACATAGACCACTCGTTCTCTTGGCGCTGCCGCAGCAAAATTTCCTTCTTCGACTTGCTTTTCCAGCGCACGAATACGATCCAAAATGCTGTCCTTAGACGTTTCCATCTGTGGCCTGCAAAGCTTGATCAACGTAACTTCCAACAGCACTCTCTTCTGACTTGCATATTTCAGCTGATTCGTCAGTTCTGAAAAGATACGGATATAGCGCAGCAACACTTCCGCCTCAATCATCTGGGCTTCTTCCTTTAGCTGAACCAGGTTCTCCGTGGAAACCTCCAGCACATCTTCCATATTGTCAGATGATTTGACCAAAAGAAGATTGCGCAGATACCAAGTGAAATCTGCCGACAGCTGGGAAAGTTCTCTTCCCTGCATCACTAACTCTTCTACAATACGAAGGGCTTTTGTCACGTCTTGTGAAAGAATCGTTCGAAGCAGCCTACTGAACACTTCTGTATCTACTGCTCCTAGCACTTCCAGCACATGGTCGTAGGTCAATTTCTGACCCAGGTAAAATGCGATACATTGATCCAGAAGACTGAGTGCATCTCGCATGGAACCATCGGCCGCCTTGGCAATATAGCGAATCGCCTTTGTCTCTACTTCCACCTGCTCTTTTTTCATCAGTTCCATCATGCGATCCGCAATCGTATCTATCGTAATACGCTTGAAATCGTAGCGCTGACACCTTGACAGAATTGTGATTGGAATCTTGTGTACCTCCGTAGTTGCCAGGATAAATATCACATATTCCGGTGGTTCTTCCAAGGTCTTTAAAAGTGCATTAAACGCTCCAATTGATAGCATATGCACTTCATCGATGATGTAGACTTTGTACCTGCCTTCCGTCGGGCGATAGGATACTTCTTCTCGGATCTCACGAATGTTATCTACACCATTATTCGAAGCCGCATCGATCTCTATTACATTCATAGATGTGTTTGCCGCAATCGCCTTGCACATCTCACATTCGCCGCACGGACTTCCATCAATCGGATGTTCACAGTTTACCACTTTGGCAAATATCTTAGCCACCGTTGTCTTGCCTGTTCCCCTCGTTCCACAAAACAGATATGCATGACCGATTCGGTTCGCTTTCACCTGATTCTTTAATGTTGTAATAATATGATCTTGTCCTTTCACATCTTCAAATTCCGCAGGGCGAAATTTGCGATACAAGGCAGTATATGACATGTTATCCGCTCCTTCTATGTTCCAGTTTCGTAAATGGACATACATTAGTTAGTATAACCGATTTTGGAACAGTACACAAGATTTATGCTTTGCTTTTCTTCCATGACAAAAGTTCAATTGACTTTTCCCCCAAACAGCTATACTATTTATACAGATTAATTTTTCAAAGAAAGTCAGGTAGTCACATGGAACGTAATGAGTTATGCTGGTGCGGCAGCGGAAAGAAATACAAGAAATGTCACCGCATTATAGAAGATAAAATTATCCATCATGAAATGAAAGGGGAAATTGTTCCAACACGGGATATGCTAAAAACGATCCCTCAGATTGAGAAAATCCGGAAAAGTGCAGAATTAAATACTGCAATCCTCGATCACGTGGAAGCGCACATTCACGCGGGAATGAGTACGGAAGAAATCAATACTTTAGTACATGACTTTACCATTGCTCACGGCGGAATCCCAGCACCACTCGGATACGAAGGATTTCCTAAGAGTGTCTGCACATCGATCAACAACGAAATCTGCCACGGCATTCCAGATGAATCTATCATTTTACAAGAAGGAGATATCATCAACGTTGATGTTTCTACAATCTTGGATGGCTATTTTTCAGATGCTTCTCGTATGTTCACGATCGGGGAGATCAGCGAGCGGGCCGCCAAGCTTGTGCGCGTCACGAAGGAATGTGTGGAACGCGGACTTGCCATGGCAAAACCTTGGAATCACCTTGGCGACATTGCCGACGCCATCAATTCCCACGCGCAAGCCAATGGCTACTCTGTTGTCGAAGACATCGGTGGACACGGTGTAGGTCTGGAATTTCACGAAGAACCTTGGGTAAGTTATGTCGCTCCGAAAGGTACTGAGATGTTGCTCGTCCCTGGAATGATCTTCACCATTGAGCCAATGATCAACGAAGGCTCACCAGACTTCTTTGTAGACGAAGACAACAACTGGACTGTCTACACAGAAGACGATGGCTTATCCGCACAGATTGAGTACATGGTACTGATCACCGAAGACGGGTGCGAAGTATTGACAAAATAAAATTTGCCCTAGAGAAATGTCTCGTCTAAAACGTAACTTTTCTCTAGGGCATTTATTTTCTTATTTCACGTATCCAAAAAATACGCTTCCGTATGGTTCTGTCATCTGTTGCATTCTTTCTTTTGTCACAATCTTCTTGCTTCCCGTGACGGGATCAATATATGCAATATTCGTTTTATTATATCCTGTTAAGAGGATTGCATCATCTGCGCCTACCATGGCAATGATTGGCTTCTCTTTACTTAGGGTATATTGTAATTCTTCCATGCTGCACCCGGTCAAATCCATTCCTTCGCCACCGCTATAATCAGAGAGGATTTCCACAATCGTTTTGCCGTCTGCCAATTTCTGACGGACATTGACTTCCGGTGCGATTCCTTCCTTCTCAATGATTTTGGCAATACACGCCTCAACGGTATTTTCTCCTTCTTCCACAAGGAATGTAGAAATGCCTTCGATTTCATCTGCACTTGGCCAGTTGCCTCGTTCCCACACATATGCCTGTTCCGAAGAAATGACAACTGCTCGCAGCTCATTCGCATGTCGAATTGCCTCCCCAGCATTGTCATAGGATGCCTGCAGCCATCCTCTGGCGTAGACATAGAAGTGACCTTTCATCTTTGCCTCGTCAAAAGAAACTTTTAATCTCTTTTCTTGAAGTGCAAATTTCGGTTTCATCAATCTGACACTTACAGTGTCCAGACCTTCTGAAAACTGAAGTCTCTGAACTTTACCATGTATTTCATCCGTCGCAGCTGTCAGCCAGATACTACTTGCTTCGCTCTCTTCGTTACTCGTGATATAATCCGCTTCTATCGCTCGATAAGTCGCATCATTTTTCATCACGCGTTCCATCTCAAGCACGTTATCCATAATCGAAACTTCTTGAATATAAATATTTTCCACTTGATAGTTCTTCACGATTTTCTGTTCCTGCGTCATAATTTCAAGTGCATACATCGGAAGCAGACTCTCTCCTGTGAGTGTCACTCCCGCATCCTCGCTCTTCATAAATCCATAGACAAGATCTTCGTTGATGAATCCCGCTGGTTTCAAATATTCTCCCTGCGACGCTTTTATTTCAAAGCTTAAACCCGTATCCAAGTTTAGGAAAATGAGCTTATCGGAATATTTATTTTGTGGACCAGCATTTTGATACAGCAGCAGATTCCCATCTTCCGACAACACATACTGTTCTTCTGTCAATCCGCGAACCAGTAATTGTTTTGTGTTCTCATTCATATCAACCTGGTAGAGATAACCGTCCAGCATCACATATAAAATATTTTTCTGTATACTGTAATGAATACATGTCCCCAATTCTTCGCGCATGACTTCATAGCCTTTTTTGCTGGATACAAATGCTTTTTCCGTGATTGAGCTTTTCAGATTCTCAAAATAGTAAATGGCAATGCCTGTTTCTCCTTCGTGCGGTCCTCTATTCATATACCCCAGCACATAGAAAAGAACATTTCCCTGTTCATCGATGGAATTGATATGAATTTCATGACGATTGAAATAGTTTCTTTCGTCTTCTTTTTCTGCTTCTGCAAAACCAAATACGAAAGAAAACTCATTTTCTGTACTGTCATACGTCCACAATTCATCGTTCTGCACAAATGCCACAATCGTTCCTGCTGAATTACACTGATATTCCAATTTCTCGGAAGCGATTCCAAGTTCTATCCCCTTCGCGCTGATGGACTGCTCATTTCCTTCAAAGCTTTGCTCCATTGTGCGCTCATAATCCATCAGATACGTCTTTCCATTATATACTCTCACACGATAAAATTCTTCTATATCATACTCACAAGTCCGTGCTTCGTCTTCCTTACATTGTGCACGATAGGTGAGCATTAAAGACGTATATGTCTCATTGCACTCTTTGACTTCCAATCGAATATCACTTGCCAGTTCCGGCTTCAAATCTCCCCAGGTAAGATACTCTACGCTAGATGCCAGCGTTACTTTATGAAAACCATCTGCATTCCCGCCTGCACTGCTTTCTAAATAAGTTTCAAGATACTCTTTATCACTCCCAGCAAAGGCCTTTTCCTGGAACTCTTTTGCAAATTTTACACATTCAGAATAATTACAGTCATCGGAATCCTTAATGCGTGTGTAATAATACACATCTTTCTCTGACATATGAAGTGTGACCTTCAGCACTCTTTCCACATCCAGCATCCCATTATCGTAGAACTGTAGATCACATTGCTCTGCTCCATCTATGGTTTCTTTTTGGAGACAGTTTTGACCATCCAGCGTAAATACCTGCCACGTCACTTTTTGGATTTCTTGTTCATATGCCTGAATTGACATGTGAAGTAACTGATCTGTCACCATAGTCAATGTGTCTCTCATGGAAGTAATTTCCATGTCCGTCACATACCCCGCCAGTGAATTGACTTCATATCCTTCTGTTACAAAGTGAATCGTCGGAAGCGTGGCGCTTTCCATGGCCGCACTCATATTCGTATTCCCTTTGTTGGTCAAATATCCAAAGAATATGACTGCCACAATAAATATGACAGTCAGAATACCTATTCGAATTCCCTTTTTCTTTATCATTGAACTCCCCTTTTTCTACTTTTTCAGCAATTCCCCAAGTGTAGGCTGAATGTGCAGCATTTCTTCGCACGCACGGATTGCCTCATCATTCTTCGCTGCCTTTCCAGTGTACACAGCACGTATCAAAATATTCTTTGGCGTGTGTTCCATATCAATAAATTCTAGAATTTGAACTTCATATCCTTCTCGCTTCAAATATTCTGCGCGCATGGCATCTGTAATCAGCGCTGCCATCCTTTCTTTGATTAAACCGTACGAGAAAATCGGCGCAAGTACCTCATTTTTCATCTGCCCGTTCAGCTCGTGCTGACAGCAAGGTACGGAAAGGATTACCTTCGCCTTCCATCCAACAGCTTTGGCCAGTGCAAAATCTGTCGCCGTATTGCAGGCATGCAGAGTTACTACCATGTCCACTTCTTCCTGTCCTGTGTAATCCGCAATGTTTCCTTCCAAAAACTTTAATTTCTCGTAGCCGTACTTCTCTGCGAGCTGATTACAATGTGTTATAACCTCTGTCTTCAAGTCCAGTCCTATAATCTTAATGTCATAAGATTTCAACTCATGAAGATAGTAATACATTGCAAATGTTAAATACGATTTTCCACAGCCAAAATCAAGAATCGTAATCTCTCGCTCCTTCGGAAGCTGTGGCAAAATGTCCTCAATGAACTCCAAAAAGCGGTTAATCTGTCGAAATTTGTCGAATTTGCTTCGCACGATTTCACCGTTTGAAGTCATAACACCCAGATCTTGTAAAAATGGAACCGCCTTTCCTTCTTCCAGAATATAATGCTTATTACGATTATGTGATAAATCAACGTCTTTAATACAGGCCATCTGGCGCTTCTTTTGAATTGTTACTTTTCCTTTTTTGCTCACAAGAATCTGATATTTCATCTGCTTCGTCTCAATCTGCATCTGTTTGAAATTCTGCATTTGCTCTTCCAAATAAGGAACTGCCTCTTCTGCATTCAGATTCCGGTGGAAGGCCTGATTGTTCTTGAATTCTTCGCACTGGAACACGAGCTCTTCTTTCACCATCATCGGACGAACTTTCATCTTAGTCGCGCCTTCTTTGTCCCTAGGATTACTGAGCACCGCCGAAATAAATTCTATATCTAAACTTTCTTCTAAAACTCTTCTCAAATTTTCCATAAGATCACTCTTTTCGTCTTTATTATTTCTTTGCATTATGATTTGTAATACTATTTTATTGTAAATGTATTCCCTTTGAAACGCAACATTTTCCTTTTTCTTAAGATTCCTTTTATATTTTTTCTTTTTCTTTTATAAACCAATCATATTTTGGACACATTTTCCCGATATACTAATAACAAGATAGTTAATAAATAACTATCTCCCCCCTCATAAAGTAATTCAGCCAGATAATTGGCTGATACACTTTACTCTCATTCCTTTTAGATAACATAAAAACACAAAAATCCCAGGATTCGCCTCCTGGGATTTTTCGTTGTCCATTTTTTATTTCTATTTTCTTAATATCTTCTTTAGTTTTTTCCTTTTTCTTTTATAAACCAATCATATTTTGGACACATTTTGCATATATACTAATAGCAAGATAGTTGATAAACAACTATCGCCCCTCATAAAAGTAATTCAGCCAGACAGTTGGCTGATACACTTTACTCTCATTCCTTTTAGATAACATAAAAGAAAATCCGCCAGGTCCCTCACCTGACGGATTTTCTTTTTGTTATTCTCTATGCACTTATAGAATTTCCTGTGTAGAGTTGGTAGTATCTTCCCTTCTCTTCAATCAATTCGTCATGCGGTCCTCGCTCGATGATTCTTCCCTGTTCCAAAACCATGATACAATCTGAGTTCCGAACAGTTGAAAGTCTGTGTGCGATTACAAATGTTGTACGTCCATGCATCAATTTATCTGTACCATCCTGTACGATGCGCTCTGTACGTGTGTCAATAGAACTTGTTGCCTCATCCAGGATAAGCACTGGTGGATCTGCAATGGCTGCTCTCGCAATTGCAAGAAGCTGTCTCTGACCTTGGCTCAAGTTTGCTCCATCTCCGGTAAGCATTGTGTCATATCCGTCTGGAAGTCTTCGAATAAATCCATCTGCGTTGGCCAATCGAGCTGCTGCTACGATTTCTTCGTCTGTTGCATCTAATTTTCCATAGCGAATATTTTCTTTTACAGTGCCTGTAAATAAATGGGTATCCTGAAGTACGATTCCAAGGGAACGTCTCAAATCGTCTTTCTTGATGTCCTTGATATCAATTCCATCGTAAGTGATGGTACCTTCTTGAATATCATAAAAACGATTGATCAGGTTCGTTATCGTTGTTTTTCCAGCACCCGTAGAACCGACAAACGCAATCTTCTGTCCAGGTGTCGCATACATTTTTACATCATGAAGCACAATTTTTTCATCCGTGTAGCCAAAGTCTACCCCTGTAAAACGGATATCACCTTTCACTTCCACGTATTCTACAGAACCATTTTCTTCACTGACACATTTCCAGCCCCAACGTCCTGTACGTGCTTCGCTCTCCACAATTACTCCATTTTCTTCCTTGATGTTTACCAGTGTTACATGACCTTCATCTACTTCTGGTTTTTCATCAAGCAAACGGAAAATACGATCTGCACCTGCAAGTGCCATAATGATGGAGTTCATCTGCTGACTCACCTGATTGATCGGCTGGTTGAAGCTCTTATTGAATGTAAGGAAACTTGCAAGTCCACCTAACGAGAATCCGCCTACATTATTCAGCGCCAACACACCACCTACAATCGCACACAGTACATAACTTACATTTCCAAGCTGTGCATTGATTGGTCCAAGAATATTGACAAAGGCGTGCGCCTTATCTGCACTTTCATATAAAGCATTGTTCAGCTCGTTAAAATGTTCAATGTTCTCTTCTTCATGGCAGAATACTTTTACCACCTTCTGCCCATTCATCATCTCTTCAATATAACCATTCAACATTCCCAAGTTACGCTGCTGCTTTACAAAGTATTTTCCACTTTGTCCACCGGCAAACCTAGTCGCCATCAATACCACACACACCATCGCAAGTGTCAGAAGAGTAAGCGGAATGCTTAGAATGCACATACTAATAAATACACTGACTACAGTAAATGCACTGTTGATAATCTGTGGAATACTCTGACTGATCATCTGGCGCAGTGTGTCAATATCATTCGTGTAGATTGACATGATATCTCCGTGTGAATGTGTGTCAAAATATTTGATTGGCAGCTTTTGCATATGTTCGAATAAGTCATTTCTTAGGTCTCGCTGTGTTCCCTGTGTCACGATAACCATGATGCGGTTCTGAATATACACTGCAACAACACCCACCGCATAGAAGCATGCCACCTTGCCGATTGCCCTTGCAAGCGGTGTAAAATCTGGATTTTCCGCGAGCAAAAATGGTGCAATATATTCATCGATCAAGCTCTTCGTAAACATGGTTCCCTGTACGCTTGCCAAAACTCCTACGACAATACAGCACAGCACCATCATGCAATGCCATTTATATTTGCGGAACACATACTGCATGATACGCTGGAATAATTTCATTGGATTTTCCACTGTCGATTTCATTCCTCTTGGGGGTCTTCCCATTGGTCGTGCCATTCTTACTCACCTCCATTCTCATCGAAGTCTCCGCCGCCTTTGGTCTGCGATTCGTAAACTTCTCGATAAATTTCATTTGTCTCTAACAATTCTTCATGAGTTCCAAATCCGTTCACTTTGCCTTCTTCCATCACAATGATACGATCAGCATTCTGAACGCTTGAAATTCTCTGTGCGATGATGAGTTTGGTTGTATTTGGAATCTCCTCTGCAAATGCTTTGCGGATCTTTGCATCTGTCGCTGTATCAACAGCGCTTGTGCTGTCATCCAAAATCAAAATCTTCGGATTCTTCAGAAGTGCTCTTGCAATACAAAGTCTCTGTTTCTGTCCTCCAGAAACGTTGTTTCCGCCCTGCTCAATGTGCGTCTCATAACCATCTGGAAAACGCTGGATAAATTCATCGGCGCATGCCAGTTTGCAGGCATATTCACATTCTTCCTGTGTAGCCTCTTTATTTCCCCAGCGAAGATTATCTAAAATACTTCCAGAAAAGAGGACATTCTTCTGTAGTACAACAGAAACTTGATTTCTCAAAACTTCCATATCATATTCTTTTACGTTTCTTCCACCAACCAGAACTTCTCCTTCTGTCACATCATAAAGTCGGCTGATCAAGTTGACAAGACTCGTCTTCGCACTTCCGGTACCACCTATAATTCCGATGGTTTCTCCGGATTTAATGCTGAGATTAATATCCTTCAGTACTGGTTCTTGTGATTCCTTTTTATATGCGAAATTGACATGTCTAAATTCAATACTTCCATCTGGCACTTCATGTACTGGATGTTCTGGATTCGTGAGATCGCTTTTTTCTGTCAAGATTTCTGAGATACGCTTAATACTTGCAGAACTCATAGAAACCATTACGAAAACCATAGAAATCATCATCAAATTCATAAGGATGTTCATACAGTATGCCAAAAGGCTCATCATTTCACCTGTCGTCAGATCGCCTGCAACGATCATCTTTGCACCAATCCAGCTAATCAGCAAAATACATGTATACACTGTTCCCTGCATAATCGGTGCATTATAAATAATATTATTTTCTGCTTTTTTGAAAATGCGATAAATATTTTCACTGGTCTTTTTAAACTTTTTCGTTTCCTCTTCTTCTCGCACATATGCTTTTACTACACGCACTGCCGAAACGTTCTCCTGTACAGAGGCATTCATGTCATCGTATTTAGGAAACGCCTGTTGAAAATACTTTGTGGCATTGAACATAATGAATCCCAAAATGGTTCCCAGCACAATAACTGCCACAAGATATATGCTGGCAAGCTTCGCGTTGATATAAAATGCCATGATCATTGCACAGATCAAACTGAATGGAGCACGTACGAACATACGCAGTAACATCTGATATGCCATCTGTACGTTATTGACATCTGTTGTCAATCGAGTTACCAAGCTGGCTGTGCTGAATTTGTCGATATTTGAAAATGAAAATGTCTGAATATTATTGAACATTGTCTCTCTCAAATTGCGCGCCAAACCAGTAGATGCT
This sequence comes from uncultured Coprococcus sp., assembly GCA_964646135.1. Classification (GTDB taxonomy): domain Bacteria; phylum Bacillota; class Clostridia; order Lachnospirales; family Lachnospiraceae; genus Allocoprococcus. Next base: position 26,678 of record CAZYCT010000002.1, read on the forward strand.
TTTGCAGCAGTACGTCCGCCAGCAAGTCCTGATATAAGACCGAGCACTGCTATCCCGATCATGATCATTCCTATCTTAATGATGTGTCCCATATCACCAGCATTCACACCATCATCGATGATTGATGACATCAAAAATGGAATGATCATTTCAAAGATAACTTCCAGAATCATAAATACAGGAGTTATCAAAGACACATTTTTAAACTCTTTTACTTCTTTTAATATTGTCCGATACATTCTTCTACTCCTTTCCCTGTTGCCTTTCTTCTTTTTGTCGTATCAGATTTTTTTCTAATTTATCGATAACACAGAAAAATACTTCCAGTTCTTCATCTGTGATACCCTCCATCGTCTTCTCGTTGATCTGGTCGATCATCGAGACTATTGTTTCATGTGCATGCAGCCCTTTTTCTGTCAGCATGACTTTTTTCAGCCTGGCATCCTGCTCTACCGCCTCGCGCCTTAAGTACCCTTTCTTCTCCATGACCTGAATTGCATTTGTCACGGCCGATCTGCATAACCCAAACTGTTTTTCTATATCTTTCTGAAAAATCTCTTTGCTTTGATTTTCATAAAGGTATCGCATACACCATCCATGCCCCATAGGCATCTCACCAAGTCCTACTTCTTTTAGGTGTGCCTCCAAATTGCGCGCAAGCATTAGATTTAATCTGCGAATTGCCGGCGGCACATAACTTCGCTTTCTTTTCTCGTCCATTCTACACCCCATCAAATTTAAATTGTTCGACGTCGAACAATCCGATTCAGAACTATATTTTACGCACAAAGCAATTCACTGTCAACCAAAAATGGTTAAGAAAATTCAAAAACCTTCTTAACCATTTTCACTATCCTTCTGATATGATATTTGCTAATCTTGCGAACTCTTCCAAGGTTAACGCTTCACCTCGAATGCTTGCACCTTTTCCTAATTTTTCGATTGCCTGCTCGATTACTTCTTTCGATAAATTCAGTTCTGAAGAGTTCTTAAGTCCATTGGCAAGTGTCTTTCGTCTTTGATTAAAGGATGCACGAATTAGCTTAAACATCAACTGTTCATCCTCGACCTGCACTGGCATTTCTTTGTGTCTTGTCAAACGGATGACCGCCGATCCTACCGATGGTCTTGGCATAAAGCAGTTTGGCGGTACATTGGCCACGATATATGGCTCGGCATAATACTGAACAGCAAGCGACAGTGCTCCGTAGTCTTTCGTTCCCGGTCCCACTTGCATGCGGTCTGCCACTTCTTTCTGCACCATGACTGTAATGCTTTCCAACGGAACATGCTTTTCGAAAAGTCCCATAATGATTGGTGTCGTGATATAATATGGCAGATTTGCCACAACTTTGATCGGACGGCCTTGATTTTTCTCCTCTGCCAGCGCCGACAAATCTACTTTCAGAACATCTTCGTTAATTACCGACACATTATCGTACTCTGATAATGTATCTTCTAAAATTGGAATTAGATTTTTATCAATCTCTACTGCAACTACTTCTCTGGCTGCACAGGCTAGATACTGTGTCATCGTTCCAATCCCAGGTCCGATTTCCAGAACAAAATCATCTTTCGTAATATTTGCCGCCGAAATAATCTTGTCCAGCACATGTGTATCAATCAAAAAATTCTGTCCGAATTTCTTTTGAAAATTGAAATTATATTTTTGTAATACTTGAATAGTATTTTGTGGATTTCCTAATGTTGGTTCCTTCATCTTTTCTCCCCTCTTACGCGATACCGTACATTTTCTTTGCATTTGCCTCGGTCACAGCAAGCACTTCTTCTACAGATACTCCCTTGATCTGGGCAATTTCCTCTGCTACATATTGAATATAAGAAGACTGATTGCGTTTTCCCCGGTATGGCACCGGTGCCAAATACGGGCAATCTGTCTCCAACAAAATCTTCTCCAGCGGAATCGCCGCAACTACTTCTTTTAATTTTTTTGCATTTTTAAATGTGACTACACCGCCAACTCCGATATAGAATCCCATTTTTACATATTCTTCTGCCTGTTCTTTGGAATACGAATAGCAGTGAATAACTCCTTCCAATCCTTGCGCATGGCTCCTCATGATTTCCATCGTGTCCGCCGCAGCTTCACGGCTGTGTACAATCACTGGAAATTTCATCTCTTTGGCCAGTTCAAGTTGGCGAATAAACCACTTCTTCTGAACCTCATGTGGCTGGTTATCCCAATAATAATCAAGGCCAATTTCCCCGATAGCAACCACCTTTTCTTTTTTGCACCATTCTTTCATCTCTGCAAATGTTTCTTCATTTAACACACCGACTTCATCTGGGTGTGTTCCTACTGCAGCATAAATATAAGGATACTTCGCTGCCAGTTCTACACTTTTCTTCCACGACTCATAGCTGGCGCAGACATTTACAATCGTTCCTACACCTGCCTCTGGCAAGGCTTTTAATAGGTTTTCTCTATCTATATCAAACTGTTGATCGTCGTAATGCGCATGTGAATCAAATATCATCTTTTACCTCTTCTTTTATATGTGATTTAATTAACGTCAAATTTAGTATATTTTTTCTTGCCCGATTTGTCAAACTTATGTATACTAATGATAGGCATTCGTATTAAAAGGAGGTTTTTGCAATGAAAGTATACGATACTATCTTTAAGTTCGAAATGGATATTGAAGAATTTGAACTTTTCCGTTATATGCAGGAAGGACGTCAGGTTGACTTAGAACTTGGCAAGGAAGTATGGGACGCTGATGGATATATCTGCTGGGATACTGAACACTGGACAGCCATCGATAGAAAGAGATTTATCCGTACATACACACATAATGGTGTATACATGAAAGAGTCTACTGGTCACAACGAATATGACCTTATGAATGACTTCCATCCTGAAAAAGCTATCAGAATTACACTTAGCTAATTATCTATTTAATAAATGCACTGACACTCTTCGTTGTCAGTGCATTCTTTTCTTTCAGTTCTTTTTTCTTTAACAGATTTCTGCGCCTGCTGGCATTGTCTTTTCTGGCACCATAAGTGCAAGATTTCCGTCAGCATCTTCTGCGCACAAAAGCATTCCTTCTGAAAGGACTCCAGCTAATTTTGCTGGTTTCAGGTTTACCAAAACCATCACTTTCTTACCTACCATTTCTTCTGGTGTATAGTGTGCTTTAATGCCTGATACAATCTGTTTTACTTCGCTTCCAATTTTAACCTGTGAACACAATAATTTTTTAGATTTTTTTACCGCTTCACAGGCAATAATTTCTCCAACCTGGAATTGCATTTTCATGAAGTCATCGTACTCAATTTCTTCTTTTGCTTCAATATCAATTACTACTTCTTCTTCCTTTTCTGGCTCTGCAGCCACTGGTGGATGAAGTTCTGCAACTTTTGCCATAACTTCAGCAAGATCTAATCTCTGGAACAGGATTTCTGGTTTATCTGTGACATGTCCATTGCCTAACTGTGCAAGAATTTTCTCTGAAGTTTCTGGCATAAATGATGACAGCAACTGTGCTCCAACTTGAATACTTTGAATCAAATTCCAGAGAACTGTTTCCAGACGATCTTTCTTATCTTCTTCCTTGGCAAGTGCCCATGGCATTGTTTCATCAATGTACTTGTTGCAACGTTTGAAGAGGTTGAAGATTTCTGTGATCGCATCTGCCACTCGCAGTTCGTCCATCTTCTTGCCTACCAAACCTGGTGTGGCTTCTGTGAGTGCCTTTAATTCTGCATCTACAGCGTCCTCGACACCCTTGTTTGTAACAGTGCCTGCAAAGTATTTGTTTGTCATAGAAACTGTACGGTTTACAAGATTTCCCAATGTATTTGCCAAATCAGAATTCATACGTTCTACCATCAGTTCCCATGTGATTACACCGTCATTGTCAAACGGCATTTCATGAAGAACAAAGTAACGAACGGCGTCTACTCCAAAGAAATCAACCAGTTCATCTGCATAGAGCACATTTCCCTTTGATTTGCTCATCTTTCCATCACCTTGTAAAAGCCATGGATGTCCGAAAACCTGTTTTGGCAGCGGAAGATCCAATGCCATCAAGAAGATTGGCCAATAAATCGTATGGAAGCGGATAATATCCTTTCCAATCAGATGCAAATCTGCTGGCCAGTTTTTATTAAAGAGTTCATCACTGTTTCCGTCGCAATCATATCCAATTCCTGTAATATAATTTGAAAGCGCATCCAACCACACATATGTTACATGTTTTGGATCAAAATCTACTGGAATTCCCCATTTAAATGATGTTCTTGACACACACAGATCCTGCAGTCCTGGGAGCAGGAAATTGTTCATCATCTCATTCTTTCTAGATACTGGCTGAATAAACTCAGGGTGTGTATTGATATGTTCAATCAATCTGTCTGCGTACTTACTCATCTTGAAGAAATATGCTTCTTCCTTTGCTGGCTGAACCTCTCGTCCACAGTCAGGACATTTTCCATCTACAAGCTGAGACTCTGTAAAGAATGATTCACATGGTGTACAATAAAGTCCCTCATAGTAACCTTTATAGATGTCTCCATTGTCGTACATTTTCTTAAAGATCTTCTGAATCTGCTTTTCGTGATATTCATCTGTTGTACGAATAAATTTGTCATAAGATGTATTCATTAAATCCCAAATTTTCTTGATTTCTCCAGCCACTTCATCCACATATTCCTTCGGTGTAACGCCTGCATCTTGCGCCTTTAACTCAATCTTCTGTCCATGCTCATCTGTACCCGTCTGAAAGAACACATCGTATCCCTGACTTCTCTTGTAGCGCGCAATCGCATCAGCCAACACAATTTCATACGTATTCCCAATATGTGGTTTCCCTGAAGTATAGGCAATCGCTGTTGTAATATAATATTTTGGTTTTTCGCATTTGTTGCACATTTCATTGTCTCCTTTATTCATAAAAATAAATTTTTATTTTCGTCAGATACTCTCAAATGGTTTCTGTAATTCCAGTAGCGCATTTTATCTGTAGGTGGTAACTTCCCTTCAAATAAAAAAATCTTCTCGGTTTTTCAACCGAGAAGACGAATCATTTCCGTGTTACCACTTCTCTTTATCCCTGTCTCACGACAGAAACCTCCACAGGTATCTTTCTATACCTTTCGCTATAAAGGGCGATCCCTTCGCAGCCTTACTGTATGTGAGTACACAGCTCGGTGCGCCGCTCCAAAGCCATCTTCAGTCCTCTTCCCTTCTTCCTTCTCAGCAACCAGGAATTCTCTGTAAAAGTTCCAAAAACCTACTCTCTTCTTCAACGCTTTCACTTTCAACATATTTCTTGCTACAAAATCGTAACACATAAAAAGATAACTTGTCAAGGTTTCTTGACTTTATTTATGAAAGTGCACACCCTTTTCTCATTAATTCATTAATTTGGTTCCTCAATCGTTCATTTTCAAGACGTGCATCATCAAGCAACTTCTGCATCTCAGCTTCAGCCTCCGCACGACCTTCTACACGACCTTCCGCACGGCCTTCCGCACGACCTTCCGCACGACCTTCCGCACGGCCTTCTGCGATTGCACGTGCCCTCATTTCCTGGAATTCAGGTTCCATCAATTCTCTCAACGCTTCACACATAGTATCATCATCCTCCTTTGTCCCATAAAAAACTTCCCTATTTTCTGCCACCGCCACTTGTAAAACAGAGTCTGCGTAATCTTTCTCATCTTTTTCCTTCAAACTGTTTGCCTGAGCGATTGCTCTTTCAGCATCCTGCTCATTTAACCTTCTGCTCAACAACGTGAGCCACTTCTGCTCCTCTTTCGGAAGGCGCTCGGAAACAATAATCTGTGTCAAAAATGTATTTTCCCTTTGAATGTAAAAAATTCCCGGACATTCTTCTTTCACAGTATATCCTCTTCTCCTCAGCCACTCCATTAATTTAGCTGGAAACTTTTCTCGAATAAATGTAAGCGTAATCTCTTCCAACTCAATCTGATCAAATCGTCTCTCACTAACCTTATAAAGACACGCATACGCAATAACCTTTAGATAAGTAGAAACATTTAGCTGGTCTTGTGGAGATTTGTACTCCATGATATTGTGCTCGCGGAAAATAGCACCTATCTTATTTTTTACTTGATGATTCCTTCTCTTTTTTACGATTAGCAGATCCATCTGAAGTGGTTTGCTCGTTAAATTATACTCGCTGGTATATTCTAAATATTCTTTATCCGCAGTCAACTCTAGCTTGATTGCAGAACAAAATGCTGGATGCCATTGCGTATTTCTTCTTTTAGACATTCCTTATCTTGGTTGATTTCTCATTCTAGTCTCTTTCTGATTCACACACCTTATATATTTATAGTATCACATTGTATTCCATTTGTCTATATCAATTGTATATTAATTATATAACATTTTCATAAACAGCATATTTTTCTTCTTTCACACATATACTTTTCCAAAAAAACAGGCGAGGCGCTAATGAAATTTTTCCAGAAAAAATTTAGCATCCTTCTTCTTTTCTTCTTACTTCTTTCCGGCTGCGCGCAGCCTTCAAGTCATGACGTAAATACAAGCTTTACACAATTTACCAACGCTCTCTTTCGCCAGGAAGTTGCCTCCAACACCATAAGTTTACATTACACGTTAGAGCATCCCGAATCTTACAACTTAACGACTCTTCCTGTCTCTTACGGCACAATCTCCTCCGATATTACGGATGTCCAAACATCCATTGAAAATTATTGCGCTACATTGCACACCTTTCCAATCAATCAACTAACTCCCCCAAATCAACTCACCTACAAAATTTTGGACTACTATCTCGAGACAGCTTCTCTTGGTTCCGACTATCTTCTTTATCAAGAACCTCTTAGCCCAACCCTCGGAATCCAGTCTCAACTTCCTGTACTTTTAGCCGAATTTGCTTTTCATGACGCCAAAGACGTGGAAAGCTACCTTCAGCTTCTCTCCACCACTGAGCAGTATTTTCAGTCTATTATAGATTTTGAACTCCAAAAATCACAGGCCGGTCTGTTCATGTCCGACCATCAACTAAATGACATACTCTCTGGCTGTCACGCTTTCTTAGATATGCAAGAAAATAATTACCTTTTTACCTCTTTCGAAGCACGCATAAATGCACTGGATTCTCTGTCTGCTTCCGAAAAAGAAGCATATATTGCTGCGAATGCAGATGCCCTAAAAACAAAAGTATTTCCAGCTTACACTTTATTAATCGACGGTTTATCTGCATTAGCGGGAACAGGAAACACTCCAAATGGACTATGCTGCCTTCCGCAAGGCACCAATTACTATGAATATCTTGTCCGGCAAACAGTCGGAATTTCCGACTCCATCCCCACCCTTCAGAAGCGCACAAAAACACAAATATTAGAAGACCTGTCCGCTTTAGAAAAACTTCTCTTCCCCACTTCTGCCAAAGAAGCATCCATATTAGACACTCTGACTCCGCTATCTCTTTTAAATGATTTGAAGCAAAAAACAGAGAAATCCTTCCCGGCAATTTCTCCTGTCAAAACGACGGTCAAATACGTCCCTGCAGATATGCAAGACTACCTCAGCCCCGCATTTTATATGATTCCAGCCATCGATAATTATCAAGAAAATGTAATCTACATTAACCAGGGGCAAATTTTAGATGCACTAAGCCTTTACACCACACTAGCGCACGAAGGCTACCCTGGACATTTGTACCAAACAGTGTATTTTCACGCCTCAAATCCAGACCCGATCCGCTCCATTCTTGACTTTGGCGGCTACGTAGAAGGCTGGGCCACATACGCGGAAATGATGTCCTATTATATGGCACCCTTATCTGACACAGAAGCGACTTTCATGCAGAAGAATAACTCTCTCATACTCGGCCTTTACGCCTACGCAGACATGGGGATTCACTATGATGGTTGGACTTTGCACGATTTATCCGCATTCTTCAGCACATATGGCATATCAGATCCACAAGTACTAGAAAATATTTATTACACAATTATTGGCACTCCGGCAAATTACTTAAAATACTACATCGGATATTTAGAATTCTATGATTTGAAAAAAGAAATTGCGGGAGAACTCCAGAAGGAATTCTCCCAAAAAGATTTTCACCAAGCAGTCCTTGACGTAGGTCCTGCTCCATTTAATATTGTAAAAGAATATGTACGGCAGACATTACTGCCCGAATCATGATTACTGCAAACCTGGTAGCGCAAACGATTACTTCTCTTCTCTGACCTCTGCGTGTTCTTCCTTAAACTGTTCTCTCATCTTCCTCATCTCTTCACTTGTATAGGTCTCCACCTCGTTCACTGTGACCTTCTTGATTCCTTGTTGTTTTAATTTGAGATATACCACCTCTCTAAAGAGCGCATAGATTACTGAGGCAAGTGGAATAAAAATCAGCATTCCAACAACACCCATTAAACTTCCACCCACACTGACAGCCGCAAGAACCCAAATAGATGGCAGCCCCACTGAGCCTCCAACTACATGTGGATAAATCAAATTTCCCTCTATCTGCTGTAAAACCAAAAACAAAATAACAAAGAAAATAGCCTGTTTCGGATTTGCGATAAAAATCATCAAAGTACCAAGCCCACATCCAATAAATGCACCAAAAACCGGAATCAAGGCAGTAAAAGCAATAACCATTCCCACAAGCAAAGCATATGGAAGTCCAGTTACACTCATTGTCACAACAAACATCGTCCCTAAAATCAAGGCCTCCACACACTGTCCCGTCAAGAAACTAGAAAATGTTTTATACGCCAAGGAACAAATTTCTAACGCCGCCTCTGCTCTACCTTGCGGCAGAAAAGCAAACATCACTTTTCTTGCCTGCACATGTAGCTTTTCCTTCTGAAACAAAATATAGCAAGCAAAAGAGAAGGCGATAAAAAATGTCGTAAACCCACTGATTAACGTTCCAACTGCACTCACGGTCGTTGACATCACATTCCCAGCGCCATTCCCAACAAATCCAACGGCCCACGAAAGAATCTTATCCGGATCATACTGTATCTGATTGACCCACTCCATAATTTCTTTGTTATCATGCGTAAATTTCGCAATCCATTCCCGCATCTCTGGAAGAAATGCTGCAATATTCGTTCCTAAACTTGCAAATGTCTCTCCCAACTGTGGAATCAATACGAATAAAATAACCGCAATCATCATCACCACCAAGAGAAGTGTCAAGATTAAACTCAGTGGTCTGGCTGCCTTTTCCGTCTTCTTACTGCGCGTTTCTTTTTCTCCAAAAATGGTCCGTTCCAAAAAGCTCATCGGTACATTAATCACAAACGCCATTGCACCTCCAAGCGCAAACGGAAAAATAATGCCCCACAAAAATACAAGCACCTTTATCACAACTTCGTATTTCCACAGCACAACAACAACCAGCGCTGCAAATACGATCAACTCTCTAATTCGTTTCACCGTCTCTTGACTCAATTCCATATCCTATACTCCTAATTTTTCTGCACTTAAGTCACTTAAAGAAACTATAGCTATTTTCTGTAGACATGTCAATTTTCATCCCTTCAGTTTATAAAAGTTTTACCAATTCTTTCCAAAAAAAAGAAGAACCTCTCTCGAAGTTCTTCTGTAAATGTTGATATTAATTTGTGATTACTTCTCCACTCTCTTTATCAAATACGTGAATCTTCTTTGGATCAAATGCGAATTTCACAGTATCACCTGTTCTTGCTGTCGTAGATGGTTCTACTCTTGCTGTCATTCCTGCACCAGCATAATCGAAATACAAGAACACTTCAGCACCAAGCATTTCATACACTCGGATTGTTGCCTCAATAACAGTATCTGGTGACTTCGCAATAAATTCTGGCTCATCGTGTACATCCTCTGGACGGATACCAAGGATTACTGTCTTTCCATCATAGCCGCCATCAATCAACTTCTGTGCCTTTGCTTCTGGGAGTACAATCTCTGCTCCATCTACTGTCAATACAGCCTTCGTTCCTTCAATCTTACATTCCGCATCAAGGAAATTCATCTGTGGAGAGCCAATAAATCCTGCAACAAACAAGTTACATGGTGTATCATAGAGCGCCTGTGGTGTATCGCACTGCTGAACAATACCATCATTCATAACAATGATTCTCGTTCCAAGTGTCATCGCCTCTGTCTGGTCATGAGTTACATAAACAATCGTTGTTCCCAGTTTCTGGTGCAATTTTGAAATCTCAATACGCATCTGTCCACGCAATTTTGCATCAAGGTTCGAAAGTGGCTCATCCATCAAGAACACTTTCGGATTACGCACAATCGCACGTCCCATCGCAACACGCTGTCTCTGTCCACCAGATAATGCTTTTGGTTTACGGTCCAGCAATGCTTCCAAATCAAGAATCTTCGCTGCTTCACGAACTTTTTTATCAATCTCATCTTTTGGAACTTTTCTTAATTTAAGTCCAAACGCCATATTTTCATAGACAGTCATGTGCGGATAAAGTGCATAATTCTGGAATACCATCGCAATATCTCTGTCCTTTGGCTCTACATCATTCACAAGCTTATCGCCAATCCACAATTCTCCGCTCGTAATATCTTCAAGACCAGCGATCATACGCAATGTTGTCGACTTACCACACCCAGATGGACCTACAAAAATAATAAACTCTTTATCCTCAATATCAAGATTGAAATCCTTAACTGCCTCGTATCCATTTGGATAAACTTTTTTAATATTCTTCAGCTTTAATCCTGCCACAATCGTTTCCTCCTGCTAGTTCAAATTATCTAAACGCTTATGTTGTATATTTTATCTCTAAAAATTTTCTTTTTCCATGCGCTAAATGCCCTTTTTTCTTTCACAAAATATACAAA
>CAZYCT010000003.1:0-36620 GCA_964646135.1 uncultured Coprococcus sp.
AAGAAAGATGAATGTACATGGGATGGAAAGAATGATGTAGATGTTGTTCTTACTACAAGAGAATTAGAAAGACTCTTTAAGGCAAGCCTTATCGATGTTAATAAACTGGAAGAAGCAGAATTTGATTCTCCACTTGGAGAAGGAACAGGTGCAGGTGTAATCTTTGGAGCAACTGGTGGTGTTATGGAAGCAGCACTTAGAAGTGCATACTATCTTGTAACAGGAACAAATCCTCCAGTAGAAGCATTCAAAGAAGTACGTGGACCACAGCCTTGGAGAGAGGCAGAGTTCGATGTATCTGGAACTCCAGTGAGAGTTGCAGTGACAAGTGGACTTGGAAATGCAAGAGCACTATTAAATGCAATCAAGAATAAAGAAGTTCAGTATGATTTTGTGGAAATCATGGCCTGTCCAGGCGGCTGTGTAAATGGTGGTGGACAGCCATATCAGGAAAATGATGATATGGTTGGCGTTAGAACAGACATTTTGTACAGTCTTGACAGCAATGCAAAACTTAGATTTTCTCATGAAAATCCAGAAGTGCTGAAGGCTTATGAAGAATATTTCGAAAAACCATGTTCTCACAAATCACATGAATTACTTCATGTACATACAGAAGAATAATCGTTTTGTAAAAACAAATGATGATAAAAAATGACCGGTTTAAACCGGTCATTTTTTTAACGCTTTAAGAGTCGAGATTTCGAAAACATTCATTCAAGTAAATGATATGAGCAACTGATATGATAGAATTGCGCAACATAGTTTTAAGTAGGGTAGAAGAGGTTCCTATTTCTTCCATCTGATCTTTCACTTTGTATACATACTGAAGGACATTCTCTAGTTCCTCGCCGAAATAGTCGTAGGCTACATCAGAAGCATAGGATTCTTGTTGCATCGTAAAGAGCTTTTGAATATTCTCCATAGGTAGTACAGTCTTAAGAATATTGATTGTGATAAGATACGCAATTTGATCGGCATTGTATAATTTCTTAATTGGACTTTTAATCAAATTTTTTTTGACATAATTGCTGATCATAGAGGGAGTGAGCGTTGCACAGCCTAGGGGAGCAAGGATGTCGTTGATATATTGAGAAGTCTGTTCCAAATAAAGACCCGAATGAGGAAGCTCCGTATATCGAGGGAGCTTGAAATCTCGTGGTGATTGTTTTGTGTTCATATTTTTTGTCTCCATGGCCTTATTCTAATATTAGAAAAAAATTAAGTCAAGCATTAAATTACGATGTGTTATCTTGACAGGAAAATGAAAAATTGATATGATAACAATATCATAGGTTTTCTGAAAACCGATACATGCTGTTTGATGGAAGGGAAAAAAATGAAAGTTAGAATAGTATCAGATTCGTCTTCTGATTTGCATGAATTATCAGGAGTTGATTATGTATCAGTGCCACTCAAGATTGTGACAGAAGACAAAGAATATGTAGATGACAAGAATCTGGATGTTCCAGATATGGTCGAAGAACTTAAGACTTATAAGAAGAAAAGTGGTACAGCGTGCCCAGGTCAAGGAGAATGGTTGGAAGCATTTCAAGGTGCGGATTGGATCTTTGGCATTACGATTACAAGTAAGCTTTCAGGGGCGTATAATGCAGCTCGTCTGGCAAAAGAGGAGTTTTTGGAAGAGTATCCAGATAAGAAGGTATATATCATTGATTCGCATTCTACAGGTCCAGGGATGATTCTTATGATTGAGAAGCTGAAAGCATTGATTGAATCAGGGATGCCGTTTGAGGCAATCTGCGAAGCAATCGAAGAATACAAGAAGCATGTTGGCTTAATTTTCTGCCTGGAGTCTATTAACAATTTGGCAAATAACGGGCGTGTGAATCATGCAGTGGCAAAGATTGCAGGAGTACTTGGAATTCGCATAGTCGGAATCGAAGAGGATGGCGATCTAAGTCTTCAAGCAAAGTGCCGTGGAGAGAAAAGCGCGTTGAATGAGATTATGAATATCGTGAAGCGTCTTGGGTATAATGGACAGAAGATTATCATTAACCACTGTTTGAATGAAGGCATTGCAATGAAATTAAAGAAGATGATTCAAGACGAGTATGAGAATGCGCAGATTGTAATCGGAAGGAATGGTGGACTTTGCAGCTTTTATGCAGAAAAAGGCGGAGTCATCATAGGGGTTGAGACAAATTAATACACATAGCAAGAAAGAAGCAGAGAAAAGATACTTTGCTTCTTTTTATTATGGCAGTTATAGAAAAAATGTGGTATAACAAGTATGAAAGAATTTAGATAAATCGGGAGTATGATATGAAGATTGGAATTTTCGACTCGGGAATAGGTGGACTTTCTGTGTTGCATCATGCGATGAAGAAAATGCCGAATACGGAGTTTTTATATTATGCAGATGAAGCACATGTTCCATACGGAGAAAAGACAACCGAAGAGATCAAAGAATTTATCAGAGAGATTTTCGAATTTTTGATTCAAAAGCATGTAGATGCAATCGTGATTGCGTGCAATACAGCAACAAGTGTAGCGACAAAAGAATTCCGCGCAAAGTATAAAGTGCCGATTGTCGGCATGGAGCCGGCAGTAAAAAAAGCGGTGGAAGTGTATCAGAATACAGGAAAGAGAATCCTGGTGGCAGCAACTCCAGTGACAATAGCGGGAGATAAGCTACATGAATTGTTGGAACGGGTAGATAGAGATCACAAGGTGGATCTTCTTCCATTGCCTAAATTAGTTCGATTTGCTGAGCAGGGAGAATTTGAATCAGAGGCAGTGGAGCGATATCTGCGAGAAGAGATACAAGACTTACAAGTAGAAGATTATGTAGCGGTGGTTTTAGGATGCACACATTTCAATTATTTCAAAGAAAGCTTTCGAAGAGTTTTTGGAGATGATATTCATTTTATAGATGGAAATGAGGGGACAATCAATCAGCTGATCAGAGTTGTGAAAGAGCATGAAGTGACGAACGGATTAGGCAAAGTCAGCTATTACTATTCTGGACGCGAAGTGACAGAAGAAGAGCGGACAGAAATCGAGTTATATATGCGGCAATTGGACAAAATGTATAATATTTGACGGGATACGAGAGAATCGTATCCCGTTTTCCTATTTTAAGAAGAAATCTCCTGGATTTGGGAAATGTCAGAGTCGATGGTTAGGGAATAGTTAGTGTAATACACCACAAAGCCAGGTTTACTGCCATTTGGCTTTTTTACATGTTTCTTTTCCACATAGTCAATTTCAACCTTCTTTGCATCCGCATTTTTTGAAAAATGTGCAGCAAGGCGTCCGGCTTCCTCAAAGGTTCTGTCTGGCAATTCCTCTCCATTTGTTCGGACAATCACGTGAGAACCAGGAGCATCCTTTGCGTGAAACCACCAGTCATTTCCATTCGCAAAATGGAAGGTGAGTTCTTCATTCTGAAGATTATTCTTTCCAACATACATATGGTAGCCATCGGAAGAAATAAAGTGTAAAGGCTTGTTGGATAACTTAACCTTTTTCTTAACAAACTTTCGGCGAATGTAGCCTGCCACGGTGAGTTCTTCCTTAATTTCCATCAGATCATTTTCCGTTCGTGCAATATCCAGAGACGTGCTGATGGATTCTAGATAGGTAATCTCATCTTTTGTCTCAATGATTAGTTTAGTCAGTGCTTCGAAAGTTCGTTTTTGCTTGTTGTACTTTTCAAAATATTTTTGCGCATTTTCAGAAGGCGTCTTGTGCGGATCCAAAGGAATCGTAATCATTTCGTTTGTATAATAGTTGAATGCCTCCATCGATTTGGCGTTTTCAGGAACATTATATCCATATGTGTGGATAAGCTCACCATATATTTTGTATTTTTCACGATTTTCAGTGTCTTTTATCTGCTTTAACTGTAGATCATATTTCTTGCAATTGCGTTCCAGAGATGTTTGTACCACGCGCCGCAAGTCAGCAGATTTCTGTCGAATGCGGGTGATAGAATCTTTGGAGGCATAGTAAGTTCGAATGACTTCAGAAATAGAAGAAAAAGCCACTTCCTTGTAAATGGAAAAATGTGTCAATGGAAGAGCCGAGAAGTCTTTTGGGATACTTTCATCGTAATAGATCACAGGATGAAAATCTCCATTCTTAACCTGTTCAAAGTAATAAGAAAACTGGCGGTACAGGTGGGATAAGATATCTTCAGGACAGTCTTTCGGTGTGAGCGAAGAATCTATTCCGGCAAGGAAACAAATCTCTTCTGCAGCAACTGGACTGATACCTGTAAAACTATTATAAATAGCTTTTCCAAGAGGCATCGGTTTTTGACTCAGAGTATCTTTAAAGACTGTCTCATCAACAAAAAGCGGACTTTGTTTGTTCGTAGTATCTGGAATAAAATAATTGCGTCCAGGAAGTACTTCGCGCACAGAACTCATCTGGGCGGATACATGCTTGATACTGTCAAGGATCATTCCTTTGTCATTGCAGAAGATAATGTTACTGTGTTTTCCCATAATTTCTACAATCAAACTCTTCTGGCAGATGTCCCCTAAGTCATCTAAATGTTCAATCTTAAAGTGGATGATACGTTCTAGACTAGGCTGGGTAATCTCGACAATGCGGCCATTTCCAATATATTTTCTGAGCAACATACAAAAATTAGGAGCAGTCATAGGACTAGGCTTATTGTCTGTGGTTAGATAAATCAAAGGAAGTGATGCACTTGCTGAGATGCACAGGCGCTTTAGTCCATCGGGTGTTTTGATTGTAAGTAAAAGCTCATCTGTTTCCGGTTGAGCAATTTTATTAATGCGACCATTGAGCAGCGTTTGATTTAGTTCGTAGACAATGCTGGCAATGGTAATTCCGTCAAATGCCATAATATAACCTCACATAAAAAATACTTTTTATAGTATAGCAAAAAAAAGAATAGATAACAATTCCAAAAAAGTGTTGACGAATAGAAAAAACGGGCGTATAATCCACAGTATAAATACTTTAACGGTTTAAAGCGCAACGCTTTTAAGCGGGAAAGTGATACTAGGGAGGAAAGACAGATGAGAGCAAAAAAGATTATGGCGTTATGCACAGCAGCTGCGCTGATGATGTCCATGGTGGCATGTAGTGGTGAAGGTGAGACAGTAAATGGGGAACAAGTGTATAATATAGGAATTTGCCAGTTGGTACAGCATGATGCTTTAGACGCAGCTACACAAGGATTTCAGGATGCTTTGAAAGAAAAATTAGGTGATAACGTTAAGTTTGACCTTCAGAATGCAGCAGGTGATTCAGCTACTTGTGCAACGATCACAACGCAATTCGTGAACGATGGAGTTGATTTGATTATGGCCAATGCAACACCTGCTTTACAGTCAGCAATGGCGGCAACAGCAGATATTCCGATTGTTGCTACTTCGGTTACAGATTTTGCAACAGCACTTGCAATAACTGATTGGAAAGGAACAAGTGGAATCAATGTGACGGGTACTGCAGATTTGGCACCATTAGAAGAACAGGCGAAGATGGTGAAAGAATTAGTACCAGATGCGAAGACAGTGGGAATTTTATACTGCTCTGCGGAAGCAAATTCGAAATATCAAGCAGATGTGATCACAGAAGAACTGAAAACATTAGGATTCGAGGTTAAAGAGTATACAGTGGCAGATACGAATGAAATTGCGACTGTGACCACAAAGGCATGTGATGAAGTAGATGTTCTTTATATCCCGACAGACAATACGATAGCTTCAGCGACTGCCGCAGTGAATGAGATTGCTGCACCGGCGAATATTCCAATTATCGTAGGAGAGGAAGGAATTTGCAAAGGATGTGGTGTTGCAACTCTTTCAATTAGCTACTACAGCATCGGTTATGAGGCAGGTATGATGGCATACGATATTCTTGTAAATGGAGCAGATCCTGCGGAAATGGAAATTGCATATGCAACAGAATTGACAAAGAAATATGTAGAAGAGCGTGCAATGGATTTGAATATTACTATACCAGACGACTACGAAGCGATTGACATGTCAGCAAAATAAATATTATAAATATGGCGGTAGAATCGTACTCTACCGCTTTTTGAAGTTTCTTTAAGGAGGAGAAAAGAATGCTCGGATTTTTTACAGCCCTTCCAGGTGCTGCGGCACAGGGAATTATATGGGGGATTATGGCAATAGGTGTTTATATTACATATCGCGTACTTGATCTTGCGGACCTTACAGTGGATGGAACATTAGGTACAGGTGGAGCGGTGCTAGTAATGTGTACAGTTGGTGGAATGGATATAAGATTGGCTATGGTCATGGCAGTTTTGGCAGGCGCCATGGCAGGACTTGCAACTGGGATTTTTCATACGTTTTTTGGAATACCAGCTATCTTGGCGGGAATTCTCACCCAGCTAGCTCTGTATTCCGTCAATCTGCGGATTCTGGGTAATAAGGCCAATCAGACGCTAAGTGTGATGAATTATGACTTGATTGTGTCCCTTCGCTACATCTATAAGTCCATTGTTATTGGTCTCGTTTTTGTGGTGCTGGTTATTGCGATTCTTTATTGGTTCTTCGGAACTCAGATGGGACATTCTATTCGAGCAACAGGTTGCAATGCCGCTATGGCAAGAGCGAATGGAATTAATACAAATTCTCGAAAAATCATGGGACTTGTGATCTCAAATGGAATCGTGGCACTTGCAGGGGCGCTGCTTGCACAGTATCAAGGATTTGCAGATGTCAACATGGGAAGAGGCGCGATTGTAATCGGACTTGCAGCTGTAATTATAGGAGAAGTTGTGTTTGGCAAAATATTTAAAAACTTTGCACTTCGACTGACAGCAGCGGTGTTTGGCGGAATCATTTATTATATCGCGATCACAGCGGTTCTGCGAATGGGATTAAATGCGAATGATTTGAAATTATTCTCAGCACTTGTTGTGGCATTCTTCCTTGGAATCCCTCATTGGAAAGCAAAGATGACACCAAAGTGTACAAAAGCAAAGAAGAAAGAGGTGTCATCATGTTAGAGATAAAAAATGTTTATAAAACCTTTAATGCAGGGACAATCAACGAGAAGGTAGCGCTCGATGGATTAAACCTTACGTTGAATGATGGAGATTATGTTACCATCATCGGAGGAAACGGAGCAGGGAAATCTACAATGTTAAATATGATCACAGGTGTATTTCCAGTAGATTCAGGAGATATTGTGATCGACGGTGAGAATATCACAGGTCTTCCGGAGCATAAAAGAGCAAAATATTTCGGAAGAGTCTTTCAAGATCCAATGACGGGAACGGCTGCTGACATGCAGATTGAAGAGAATATGGCGATTGCAGCAAGAAGAGGAAAACCACGTACATTAAGTTTTGGAATCAAGAAGACAGAACGAGAAGAATATCGAAAATTATTGGCGGCATTGGATCTCGGGTTGGAAAATCGTCTCACCTCAAAAGTAGGTTTATTGTCCGGCGGACAAAGGCAGGCCCTTACACTTCTTATGGCAACGCTGCAGAGACCGAAATTATTGCTTTTAGATGAGCATACAGCGGCGCTAGATCCTAAAACAGCGGCGAAGGTACTCGAAATTTCTGATAAGATAATTTCAGAAAATCATTTAACCGCACTGATGGTCACACATAATATGAAAGATGCAATTGCACATGGAAATCGACTGATCATGATGCATGAAGGAAAGATTATCTACGATGTGTCTGGCGAAGAAAAGAAAAAATTACAAGTGTCAGATCTTTTGAACAAGTTTGAAGAGGCAAGCGGCAAAGAATTTGCAAACGATAGGATGATGCTGTCATAACAAAGAAAGATTGCGTTGAGGAGGCGCAATCTTTTTTTAGGCTTTCGTTGACGCGCATAAAAAAATGACTTATAATATATTAGCGAAATTACGTCGTGAATGAGTTGTAAGAAGAGGAAGATCAAATGATAAAAAGTATGACAGGCTTTGGACGCTGTGAAGTGTCAGAGTCAGAACGCAAATTTACAGTTGAAATGAAAGGTGTGAATCATCGCTATCTGGATGTGAATATTCGTATGCCGAAGAAGTTGAATTTCTTTGAGTCAGCAATTCGCAATCAGCTTAAGCAGTATGTTCAAAGAGGAAAAGTAGATATCTTTGTCTCATATGAAGATACATCAGAAGGTCAAGTTTCTTTAAAATATAATCAGCCACTTGCAGCAGAATATATGAATTATTTTAAGAAAATGCAGGAAGATTTTGGATTGGATAATGATATTCGTGTATCGACGTTATCGCGTTGTCCGGAAGTTCTTACTATGGAAGAACAGGTGATTAATGAAGAAGAACTGTGGAACGGTCTCAAGAAAGCAGTAGATGGAGCCTGTGTACAGTTCGTAGAGACAAGAACCAAAGAAGGCGAACAGTTGAAAGCTGATATCATCACAAAACTTGATGGAATGCTTGAGACGGTCTCTCTTATTAAAGAACGTTCTCCTCAAATTGTGGCA
Organism: uncultured Coprococcus sp.; assembly: GCA_964646135.1. Lineage (GTDB taxonomy): Bacteria > Bacillota > Clostridia > Lachnospirales > Lachnospiraceae > Allocoprococcus. The sequence continues at coordinate 8,442 of CAZYCT010000003.1, forward strand.
GAATACAGAGAGAAATTGGAAACAAAAGTAAAAGAACTTTTGGTGGATACACAGATTGATGCGAATAGAATGGCAGCAGAGATCGTTCTTTTTGCAGATAAGATTTGCACAGACGAAGAAGTGGTAAGGTTGGAGAGCCATATCAAACATATGAAAGACACATTCGAATCCAAAGAAGGAATTGGGCGTAAACTTGATTTCATTGCACAGGAGATGAATCGAGAAGCCAACACTATTTTGTCAAAGGCAAATGATTTGGAAGTATCGAATCATGCAATCAATCTAAAGACAGAGATTGAGAAAGTGCGTGAACAGATTCAGAATATAGAATAGGAGTGTATCAGATGAGCCATAAAAAAGGAATCCTTATTGTGGTTTCTGGATTTTCCGGAGCTGGGAAAGGGACACTGATGAAGCGATTGCTAGAGTCCTATGACAATTATGCTCTTTCGATTTCAGCCACAACAAGAGCACCACGCCAGGGTGAGACAGATGGAAAGGAATACTTCTTTAAGACTGTCGATGAGTTTGAAAAAATGATTGCACAGGATGAACTTATAGAGTATGCTAAATATGTCAATAATTATTATGGGACACCGAAAGATTATGTTATGAAGCAGCTTGAAGCTGGCAAGGACGTAATTTTAGAGATTGAGATTCAAGGGGCTTTGAAGGTGAAGGAGAAATATCCAGATACATTGTTACTGTTTGTGACACCTCCGAATGCAAAGACACTGCGAGAGCGTTTGGTTGGAAGAGGAACAGAGACAGAAGAAGTCATTGATTCAAGAATGAAGCGAGCTGCTGAAGAAGCAGAGGGTGTAGAAGCATATGATTATCTGATTATTAATGATGATTTGGAGACATGTGTAGCAGATATGCATCACGTGATTCAATCAGAGCATTATAGAGTTAGCAGACAATGTAATGTAGTCAGCCAGATTAGAGAAGAACTGCGAGAAATGTAAGGCGCAGTTTGAGTAGATAAGATTATATTTATAGAAGAAGGGGGAAACGAAAGATGTTACATCCATCATATTCAGATTTAATGCAGGTGGTAAACCAGAATGTAGAAGAAGGTGCAACAAAGATTGTTAATAGTCGTTATTCCATCGTTCTTGCGACAGCAAAGCGCGCAAGACAGTTGATCGATGGAGATACAGCATTAGTTGCAACAAAGAAAGGTGCGAAGCCTCTTTCAACAGCAATTGAAGAGCTGAATAATGCAAAGATTAAGATCGTTGCAGAAGAAACAGAAAGCGAAGAGTAAATAGGGGAGCAGATGCAGCAGGCGTTGTATCTGCTCTGCCAATATATAGGAGATAATTTATGAATATTTTATTCGTTTCACTAGGATGTGATAAGAATCTGGTGGACACTGAGGTGATGCTTGGGATTTTGGCTAAGAAAGGCCACCAGATGATTGATGATGAGACATTGGCAGATATTATTATCGTTAATACATGTTGCTTTATTCACGATGCGAAGGAAGAGAGTATCCAGACAATATTGGAGATGGGGCAGCTGAAAGAGAATGGACGGCTGAAAGCATTGATTGTCACAGGATGCCTGGCGCAGAGATATAAGGAAGAGATTTTGAGTGAAATACCAGAAGTAGATGCGGTTCTTGGAACAACATCTTATGATGAGATTGGAAATATCATCGACAAACTCTTCAGCGACAGTCCGATGGAGAGAGGAGACGCGCGCTTAACTCTCAAGGATATTGATTACTTACCGAAAGTGGAAAGTCACCGTCTAGTGACAACTGGCGGACATTTCGCATATCTGAAGATCGCGGAAGGATGCGATAAACATTGTACTTATTGTATTATTCCTAAAATCCGAGGAAATTTCCGCAGTGTGCCGATGGAACAGCTTCTTGAAGAGGCAAGGCAATTGGCCGATGAAGGCGTGAAAGAACTGATTTTGGTTGCCCAAGAGACTACTTTATATGGTAAAGATATCTATGGGAAAAAGATGTTGCCGGAACTTCTGAGAGAACTGTGTAAGATTAGTGGCATATACTGGATTCGCATTTTATATTGTTATCCAGAAGAAATCACAGATGAATTAATTCAGGTAATCAAGGAAGAGCCGAAGGTATGTCATTATCTTGATCTGCCAATCCAGCACGCCAGCGATACGATTCTCAAGAGAATGGGAAGAAGAACATCTAAGGCACAGCTTATAGAGATTATTGAAAAGTTGAGAAAAGAGATTCCAGATATCACACTTCGTACTACTTTGATTACTGGTTTCCCAGGTGAGACACCAGAAGATCACGAAGAAGTTATGGAATTTGTTGATCAGATGGAATTCGAACGTCTAGGCGTATTCACTTACTCTCCGGAAGAAGATACACCGGCGGCTAAGATGGCTGATCAGATTGAGGAAGATATCAAAGAAGATCGCCAGGCTGAAATCATGGAATTACAGCAGGATATTGTATTTGAACAGGCAGAAGATATGATTGGAAGAGAGCTTCTGGTAATGATTGAAGGAAAAGTTGCCGATGAAAATGCTTATGTAGGAAGAACATATCGCGATGCGCCTAATGTGGATGGTCTTATCTTTGTAAATACAGATGTAGAATTAATGTCAGGTGATTTTGCCAGAGTCAAAGTTACAGGTGCCATGGAGTATGATCTGATCGGAGAATTAGTATAGAAGAGGAGAAGACACATGAATTTACCGAATAAATTAACTGTACTTAGAGTACTTATGATTCCTTTTTTTGTTGCGTTTTTACTGTATGATATTGTAGGTGGTGCGGACAAATGGATTGCGCTTGCTATTTTCTGTGTGGCAAGTTTGACAGACCTTTTGGATGGAAAGATTGCACGAAAATATAATTTGGTGACTAATTTTGGGAAATTTATGGATCCTTTGGCAGACAAGCTTCTGGTCTGTACAGCCCTGATTTGTTTGACAACCATGGGAAGACTGAACGTGATCGTGACACTGATTATTATAGCAAGAGAATTTATTATCAGCGGATTTCGCTTGGTAGCTTCTGATAATGGCATTGTTATAGCAGCCAGCTATTGGGGCAAATTTAAAACCACATCTCAGATGATTTTGATCATCTTGTTGATTGCTGATTTTGGTGGTATTTTTAGGGATGTAGAAGCTGTATTTGTTTGGATTGCGTTACTTCTTACGGTAATATCGCTGGTCGATTATATTGCAAAGAATAAGCAGGTATTGACACAGGGAGGCATGTAGCATGACTCTGGAAGAGGAAGTAGTAGAACTTTTAAAAGAGAAAAAGTATACACTTACAACAGCAGAATCCTGTACCGCTGGAAAAGTTGCGGGACGTGTGATGAATGTAGCTGGTGCTTCAGCTGTTTATAATGAGGGTTACATTACTTATTCAAACGAAGCAAAAGAACGTTTACTTGGCGTAAAACACGATACATTAGTGGCTTATGGCGCAGTAAGTGAGCAGACGGCTGCGGAAATGGCAGAAGGTGCAGCAAAGGCAGCAAGTGCCGATGCAGCACTCAGTGTGACGGGCATCGCAGGTCCAGGTGGAGGAACACCGGAAAAGCCAGTCGGTCTAGTGTACATTGGCTGTTATGTGAAGGGAAAGATTACAGTGAAAAAATGTCTGTTTACTGGTGATAGAGCGCAGAACCGTGATGACTCCGTGGAACAGGCACTTCAGCTTTTGCGAAGTTCACTTAGTTTCTGTTCATAAGCAATTGACGAAAAAAGCAAATTGTGAGAAAATATTCGGGAGATGGTTTACATTTAAGAACCATTTCCCGATTTTTTGATACACATATATGAAAGGGGTATTGACATGATATATTCACATGAAGTAAAAATGATGTGCCCGGTAGCGCAGGGTGCCAATCATGGACCTGCACCAATTCCAGAAGAGGCAAAGTGGGTAAAAGCGAAAGAAGTAACTGATATTTCTGGTTTTACACATGGTATCGGCTGGTGCGCACCACAGCAGGGAGCCTGTAAGTTAACATTGAATGTAAAGGATGGTATCATCCAGGAAGCACTTGTAGAGACAATAGGATGTTCCGGAATGACACATTCAGCAGCAATGGCGTCTGAGATTTTACCAGGGAAAACGATCCTGGAAGCGCTTAATACAGATCTTGTTTGTGACGCAATTAATACAGCGATGCGAGAATTATTTTTACAGATTGTATATGGTAGAACACAGAGTGCTTTCTCTGAAGGCGGACTTGCCATCGGTGCAGGATTGGAAGACCTTGGAAAGGGACTGCGCTCACAGGTTGGCACAATGTATGGAACAGTTGCCAAAGGCCCTCGTTATCTGGAAATGGCAGAAGGATATGTGACAGGTCTTGCACTTGACGCCAATGATGAGATTATTGGTTACCAATTTGTAAGCCTTGGAAAATTTACAGATTTTATCAAAGCAGGGCTTACTCCAAACGAAGCGTGGGAAAAAGCACAGGGACAGTATGGTCGTGTAGCAGATGCTGTTAAGATCATTGACCCAAGAAAGGAGTAAGAAAATGGCTTTATTTGAATCATATGAAAGACGTATTGATCAAATCAATGCGGTGTTAAATAGTTATGGAATTTCTTCTATCGAAGAAGCAGAAAAGATTACCAAAGATGCAGGACTTGACGTATACAATCAAGTAAAAGCAATTCAGCCAATTTGTTTTGAAAATGCTTGCTGGGCTTATATTGTCGGAGCTGCTATTGCTATTAAGAAGGGTTGCAAGACGGCAGCAGAGGCAGCGGCAGCTATCGGAGAAGGTCTGCAGTCTTTCTGTATTCCAGGATCTGTTGCAGATCAGAGAAAAGTAGGTCTTGGACACGGAAATTTGGGAAAGATGCTTCTGGAAGAAGAGACAGATTGTTTTGCATTTCTTGCAGGTCATGAATCATTTGCAGCAGCAGAGGGAGCAATTGGTATTGCTGAAAAGGCAAATAAAGTGCGCAAGAAACCACTTCGAGTTATTCTCAATGGATTGGGAAAGGATGCCGCAAAGATTATTTCAAGAATCAATGGTTTCACATATGTGGAAACAGAGTATGATTACTATACAGGAGAGTTAAGAGAAATTCAAAGAATTGCTTACTCTGATGGACTTCGTGCAAAGGTAAATTGCTATGGTTCTAACGATGTGCGTGAGGGTGTAGCGATTATGTGGAAAGAGGGCGTGGACGTTTCTATTACAGGAAACTCTACAAACCCAACACGTTTCCAGCATCCAGTAGCAGGAACTTATAAGAAAGAATGTCAAGAAGCAGGTAAGAAATACTTCTCTGTGGCATCAGGCGGAGGTACAGGTCGTACACTTCATCCTGATAATATGGCAGCAGGACCAGCTTCATATGGTATGACGGATACTTTGGGACGTATGCACTCAGATGCACAGTTCGCTGGATCTTCATCGGTCCCTGCACATGTAGAAATGATGGGACTTATCGGTGCAGGTAACAACCCAATGGTTGGTATGACTGTTGCAGTAGCAGTTTCTATTGAAGAAGCAGCGAAAGAAGGCAAGTTTTAAGCCTATTTTCAAGGGTTAGTCATTAGATAATAAAATTATAATGGGGCACGTTTTTTTAACAAAAAGTTGAATGACGTGTCCTATTTTTTTGCCATCTAAAATTTAAGCACCCGTCATTTGACGTGTTTAATGAAAGGAGATTTTTAAATTATGGCAAGAAAACAGCTGAGAATGACAATGGCAACCCAGAAAACAAATGCTGTTCGGGTCTGCGATTATAGGAAACAGATAGATTAAAATGCTACTGACGACAGCTCCTCGTGCTACGGACACTAAAAAAGACGTAGCAGCGAATGATCATGGGAGCAATCGCCAAAATATCTTTTGTTGGTGTCATAAAAATTCGTATATATAAATTTGGCACTGCGAGGCTGATGACTGTCCATACCATTCAAAAGACTGAGAATGTTTCTAATGCATATTTAAGAATCTCTTTAATACGCTTTCCTTGGCCTGCGCCAAGATACTTAAAATACATAGGTTTGATTTTACTTGTAAGAAAATCCATAAGATGACTTACAAATCGCTCTTAAACACAAAAAAGCTGGATAAGTACAGGTGTTTCAACCTGTTGCCTTATCCAGCTTATCATTTCCGAATGAATGATTTGCCCTCCGAGCAAGCAATAAGTTTATACTCTCAGAATTTGCGAATGTCAATGAATTTTGAAAAACTATATTTCTAACAATTCTGTTTGCCGTTTTCCTATAAAATGTGGTTTTTCTTTGATTTGTACATCTTCTTCAAGATACATGTGTATTTCCTGGTTATTCCATTCAGGAAGTGGCGCAATATGCTGTAGTTCCAATGCATGTGTAGAATCATATCCAACAGTCAATTCTCCACGTGGATAAATATCTTCCTGCATGTCAATCAGACCAATGATTGGTCCTGCACCATGCCCGTAAGTTCCCAATCCGTGTGTGTATAATAATGGGCGTAAACCAGCACTTTTTGCCTTCTCGATGCCGTCATGAAAAACTTGATTTCCTGTTTTTCCAACTAAAAATCCCTCGCAGACCATATCTTGGAAATCATTGCATTTTTTGAATAATTGTTTCATTCCTTCTGGGGCATGAGATTCTCCAGATTTCTTTAAATAGCACATCCATTGTCGGTCTGTTAATACTCGAATAAATCTCAAATTGACACCCACATCACAATGGAGTAGATCGCCTTCTTCAAGTGGAGTGTCATAATATGAATTTAGACTGAATGATTTCTTTGTGGCAGATGGACCATAAGAATTGCCATCTACTCCCATACGCTGAAAGTCTACATGCGGTGGAAACCAGAAGTTTAACTCACATCTTGCCATAACATTTTTAATAAACCATTTTATATCATTTAAGGTTGTTTGTCCTGGGATAATTAAATTCCGGTTGAAGAAAGCGTGCATGATATCTTCAGTTACTGAGGAGAGAACTTCCATAACTTTCATTTCTTGTGGAGTCATCACTTCTAACCATTTTGTACAAAGAATACCAGCAGGGACTAATTTACTGCGATATTCTTCAGAAAGATGCTCCATCAGATCGTTGTACATATATGCAGAAAGACCACCACAAAATCCACCTAATTCACTGCTGATATTAATACCGATTTTGCGAGGGTGAAGACGCTGTGCTTGCTCTTCGACGATACTGCTAAGAGAATCCCTCGCTGTTCCGATGATGGTGTAATACTTTGTCATGTTGTAGCTAAGCATCCAGCTCATGCGTTCGACATGTCCAGTTTCAGGGTCTCGATAGAAAAGCAAGGCACTTTGTCTTCTGGAATATAAAATGTCTGGAACAACCATTGTCCACATAACAGGATCCTCATTGGTTTCATGTCCAGCAACAATCCACATATCAATTCCGGTTTCTTCCATAAATTTTGGAAGATATACATTAAGACGTTCTTCTAAAATATCTAGTGCAACCTGGGTTTGAGACTGAAGAGGGAGTAGACCTGCATCGGTCAGTTTTTGGCGAATTTGTTTTACGACAAGGTCTTCGTAATTCATGTTGTGTTCCTCCTTGTTTTTTGATTTCGTTGGAGATTACAAGATGCATAGCTTGAGTATTATGACTACTTTGGTCATACTGAGATTTTAAAATATTCGTTGAAAAAATGCTATATGCTTCCCAAAAATGACAATAGATATTTCCTATACTCGTATGAAAAAAAACAATTGGAAAAAATACGGGGGAAACGTATATGAAGAAAAACGCTCTCTTTGTTACAATATAGAGATGAAAGAGATTCTTCCATTGTTGTTGAAACAGCTAGAGGACGGAGAAAGTTCACCAAATCATAATATGGTCATCGTAGGTGTGAAAGAGTATGAGGATGGAAGACGTTTTTGGAAAGTAAAGAATAGCTGGGGCATAGAAGCTGGAAAAAATGGATATTATATCATGGATGAAACATATCTGGAACGTTATGCATATGAGTTCATCATACATAAGAAATATCTAGATGATGTGCAGTTAAAGGAGCTTGAGCAAGAGCCAGCTGTATTAGACTTTCGAGATCCTTTAGGTGCATAGTAGGAGGAAGATAAATGGATAAGATTACATTTGTAGATCGAAGAGGAACCGCATGTTTTAAATGGGATAGCCTAGAGTCAAAGAAGTATGACAAAGATCCTATCCCATTGACTGTTGCAGATATGGATTTTCAGTGTCCATCGTGTGTACAAGAAGCGTTGATAAAGTATGTCCAAATGGGAGCTATTGGCTATGGGATGCCATCAGAGAACTATTATAAAAATTTTATAGAATGGGAAAAATCCTATCATGAAAATGATATTAAAAAGGAATGGTTACGCTATGCACCTGGAGTGGTTGTCGCAATGGCGTGGCTTTTGGCTGAATTATTTAAGTCAAACGATGCATGTATTATCTTGACACCTGTATATGGTCCATTTTTTCGTATACCAGAAAAGCAAGGATTGCGTTTGGTTTGTAGTGAGCTGAAAAATGAGAAAGGTTATTATAGTATTGACTTTGAAGATTTTGAACAAAAGATTATTGAAAATCAAGTGAAAGTCTTTGTGTTTTGCTCGCCACATAATCCAGTAGGACGCGTATGGAAAAGAGAAGAGTTAGAACAACTAGTAGAAATCTGTAAAAAGCATGAAGTATTTATTATATCTGATGAGATTCATCATGATATCACATTGCATGGACATGAGCATATTTCACTCTTGAAGGTAGGAAATTACAAAGAGCATATGGCAATGCTCACTTCTCCGGCAAAGACATTTAACCTAGCCGGGGTAGAAAATTCATTTATGATTCTTCCAAGTGACGAGGTGCGCAAAAAAATTGATGCGATGCAGGATAGAATCGCAACACATTCAGGCAACATGTTGGGCAATGTCGCAACAGAAGCAGCATATGGTGGCGGTCGAGAATGGTTTGATGCGTTGTGCCATGTGATCGAGGAGAATTATGCATTCGTTAAGCGAATTTTGATGGAGAGATTACCGATGGTAGAAATAAGTCCATTAGAAGGAACCTTTTTGATGTGGATTAATTTTGCACCATATTTAAAAAGTGATGAAAATGCAAGAAAAATCTTGTCAGAGCAGTGCAGTGTGATTTTAGGAAATGGCACAGATTATGGTGGTGAAAAATATAAAAATTTTGCAAGGCTGAATCTGGCAACTTCAAAAGAGTTGCTTGAAACAGCAGTGAATCGTATTTCTGAATATTTGACAGGAAGCAGATAGGTTTATGAAAAGAAAGCATGGAAAGATAGCATTGTTTCTGACAGCGATGTTCTGGGGAACAACATTTTCAATCGGGAAACTGGCGACGGAGGCTTTTTCGCCATCGTTTATTATTGCACTGCGTTTTTCGGTGGCTGTTGTTGCACTTGGGATTGTGGCGCTGCCTCTGAGAGAAAAATTAAATAAAGAATATTTTGTGGACGGAGTTTGGATGGGAATCACACTTTTTGCAAGTTACCTTTTACAGGTCATTGGTCTTGCGATGGATACCTCTCCTGGAAAGAGTGCATTTCTATGCACAACCTATTGCGTGTTAGTGCCATTTTTACATTGGATGGTATCCAAGGAGCGCCCCAAATTTCAGCACATAGCATGTGTTGTTCTTTGTCTTTTTGGAATAGGTGTCTTGTCCTTTCAAGGAGGAATTGGCATGACATCAGGTGATATCTTGACCGTGCTAAGTGGTGTTCCGGGAGCAATGAATATTGTAATCTCTTCCATAGCATGTCGCAAGAAGAATCCGTTGCTGCTTACGACCGTGGAACTGGCAGTCGTTGCAGTACTGTCTTGGATTTGCGTCCTTGCCACAGACACTGTGCCGACCGTTTTTCCAATGGATGCAGTTGGTGGCATTGTTTTCCTTGGATTGATTGCAACGGCACTTTGCCTATATTTGCAAAGTTATGGTTTGAAATATGAAAATGCATCTATCGCAGGTATGATATTGAGTCTAGAATCGGTCTTTGGAGTCATTTTTTCAATTATCATTTATCATGAAAAAATTACACTGCGTATGCTTGCAGGATTTGTGATTGTTTTTGCAGCGGTTATTTTATCTCAGTGGGAAAGTGATAAATCTATTGAATCTGTGGAGCAAAGTGAGTAAAATAAAAGAAGAAATAGACTTGAAAATAGAGGAGGAAGTTGTATGGAATACGAAGGCCAGATTTGTCGTTCGCCTATGGAACGTTCTGCATTTATGTTGCCAATAGCAGTGGGATGTTCTTATAATGCTTGTAAGTTTTGTACATTGTTTAAACATTTGAAGTATAGAGAACTCCCACTAGAAGAGATTGAGGCGGAATTAATTCGAGTGAAAAAAATCGGTGGCAATCCAAAACGAGTTTTTCTGGGGGATGGAAATGCATTCGGTGTTGCGACAGATAAGCTCCTTACAATACTGAATCTTGTGCGTCAGTATTTTCCAAATTGTGAGGGTGTTAACATGGATGCCACAGTTACGAATATTCAGGAGAAATCAGACGAAGAGCTGCGAGCTCTAAGAGAGGCTGGTGTAGACCAGTTGTATCTGGGCATTGAGACTGGTTTGGATGATGTTCTGGAATTTATGTGTAAGGATCATAATCTGCAGGAAGTATATGATGCCATAGAACGTCTACATAAGTTTGGACTTCAGTATGATGCCCATATGATGACGGGAATTGCCGGAAAAGGAAGAGGATTGGAGAATGCAGAGGCAATCGCAGAATTTTATAATAAGACCCATCCTCGGAAAATCGTGAATTTCTCTTTGTTTCTTCACACAGATGCGCCGTTATATCGAGAGGTTGAGAAGGGCTCTTTCGTACCAGCAGATGAGTTAGAGAATATTATAGAAGAGAGAAGACTGCTGGAATTATTGGATTTGCAAGATGTAGAATATGATGGCTTTCATGATTTTATTAAGGTGCGTGTACGAGGAACACTCCCTTATGATAAAGCAAAGATGATTGCAAAATTAGATAAAGCAATCGAAGAGTATCAAGGTCAGGAACCGGTGTATTCTTTGGTAAGTGGTTGCACTTGCGAATTGTATAATATGGTAGATCCAGATTTTAGGTAAAAGATAAGGCGAAGTCATTTTTGACTTCGCCTTGTTGTGTTTTATTCGGTATAATTTGATTTTTCAACACGACATGGAACAGATTTCATTGTAACAAATCCTGTGATTGGATCATTGTAATCCAAACTTGTCAATTCATTTACATTTCCAATTCGCCATGCTTCTGGCATATATTCGCTTCCACCGCCGTGAGGAATATGGATACAATGACGTGCCATTCCACGAACTTTTGTCTTGAAAGTTCCTGTGCCAAATGGCGTCGTTACTTGAGCCCAGTCACCGTCAGCGATGCCAAGTTCTTCTGCGTCTTCTGGAGAGAGATCCATATATGGATATGGCTCTACTTTGGCAACACCTGGAAGGTTAGCGCCAAACACGCCCATGCGGTGCATGCTTCTTGCACCTGTTGACATTGTAAATGGGAATGCAGGGTCATTCATTTCTGGTATAGAGCGGATATCCCGATATTCTGGATAAGGAGTAAATCCATTCTCTTCTAAAATTGTTGAACAGATTTCAAATTTTCCAGATGGAGTAGGGAAACCAGGTTTACCGTCTGCGCGAAGTTCTCCAGTTTCGTATTTCTTGTATACACGAGGAGGTGGTGTGCCGCCTCCACCAAAATCACCGGCATAAGGTGGAAGAGAAGCGCAAAGCCATGCACGGAATTCTTCATCTGTCTCCGGATAATCATCACCGACACCGAGTTTCTTAGCAATGCCAGCTACGATAAGAGCATCGTCCTTGCTTTCACCAACTGGTGGAATGATTGGTTCGATCAGCTGAATCTTTCCATCAGACCCCATAACTGGTTTGTATGTTTCAAAGAGTGTACAGGCTGGGAAGACTACGTCTGCAAATCGAGAATCTTCAGTCGGATAGCGGTCAACAACAATCAAACATTCTAATTTCTTGTATACTTCACGCCACTTCTTGCTGTCAGGGAAGGTGAGAACAGGAGAACCACCAACTAACAAAAGTGCACGAACTGGGTATGGGTCATCTTCAAGAACTGCTTTAGGGAAACGGCAGAACTGACCACCACCCATAAATTTATAAAACAATGGGAATTCATCAACGCCAAGTGGTTTATTCACTGTTGGAAGTTCCTTGAGCTGGTAATTAGGAACATTTCTGCAGTTGAGATAGATACCACCTTCTACATCTAACTTGCCTGTGATTGCCCACAAGGTGAAAAGTGCTCTGTTATTCTGAATTGCACTGAGCTGATATTCAAGTCCTGTGTATGACACAAGTGAAATCTTTTCTGTAGAGCAGAAAATATCTGTAATCTGCTGAATCATGTCTGCAGATATACCACACCATGCTGAGAGCTGTTCCATAGTGAGCGTGTCTAAGTAGTTCTTAAATTCGTCAAAACCACGTGTGTAGTCACGGACAAAATCTTTGTCATAGCGTTCTGATGCAATAATTAATTTCAGCATAGCAAGGGCTAAAGCACCATCTGAACCAGGAATTACAGGTACCCAGATATCAGCAAGCTCTCCGATACCGTCTTTGCGTGGGTCGATTACAATCAGTTTAGCGCCTCGTTCTTTGGCGGCTTTGATGGCTTTGATTGCAAGCTGTGGTCCGTCATCTGTAGTAGAGTTCTTGCCCCATGCGAAAATATAATCGCTGTTTGGAATATCCTGAACCATGAAACGAGTATTCAGTCCAGAAGTAGTCACAGGTGTTACTGTGCTAGAAGCCATGTTGCAGATGGATGCAGCATTGTAATCATTTGGCGAACCAAGACGTTTCATTAGACAGTCACTAGTTGGAGTATTCGAAAGAAGTCTTCCGACAGGTGTACCGAGTACTCCGCGTCCCTGATAAGATGCAAGGGAGCGGTAGCCATATTTTTCGGATGTTTCTTTTAAAAGTTTCGCGGCATATGTAAAAGCCTCATCCCAAGTAGCTCGGCGGAATTTGCCTTCGCCCCTTTCGCCGACACGGATCATAGGATAGGTCAAACGATCTTCACTGTATAATAACTCAGGAGCCAAAGCACCTCTGACGCAGATTCGTCCTTTTGGTGAGTTTTTATCTGGCTCTACGCGTGTGATTTTTCCGTCTTCTACCGTGACATTTACTTGGCAGCCACCTTGGCACATGCCACATATACGATTTACGATCATATAAAAATCCTCCTTGAAAAATTAATGGAACATAATTACCTACTCTCAGTTTAATTCTTATAAGTTGGGAAGTCCAATTACATTCTCCGATATAAACTTACAATTTATTAATGACGTCGATAAGTGCATATATATCATTGATGCGATACGTTGCTTCAGGGGCATCACCGAAACCGTATTCTGCGAAAATGAATGGAATATCTGCTTTCTGACAAGCCTCATAGTCCCCAAGTGTGTCGCCTACATAGATTACGTTAGTTAAATGATGTTTCTCCATCAATTGACGAATGGTTTCATTCTTAGGGCGGAGTGTGTCGCCGTAGCAAAGGTAATCTTTCACATATTTGCCTAGATTTGTAGACTCCAGGAAAACTTCGATGTATCCACATTGACAGTTGCTGACAATGTAAAGGTCGTATGTATGAGAAAGTGTTTCAAAAACCTCTCTCACATGAGGAAAAAGAATTCCAGGATGATCAAGAAGATAGGCATTTTCATATTCGTAGCATATATCGCCTAGCTTTGCCTGTTCTTCTGTTGAAAGCGTGGGAAAAAGAGCTGCAGTTATTGCGTCCATTGTTTTGCCAAAGTGACACATTAGTTCAGAACCAGTGAGTGTCAAATCCAAATTAGAATTTTCTTTTATAGCTTTTGTCCATGAGGCAGCTACTTGCTCAGTGGAATCCCAAAGCGTTCCATCTATATCAAAAATAATGCCATCCATAATATAAATCTCCTATGATAATAAAGTATTGTAGACAAATCATAGCACAAATAAGGGGAGGAAACAATTGTTAAAGATAGCGTAAAATATGTAATTTTACCGAAATATGTGGAAGAATCTCGAATAAAACACAGTGATGTAAGTATGTGATATAGTGAGAAACATCTAAGGTGGTGACGAGGATGAAGAAGCAGATAAATATGAAAGAAATTGCAGAAAAAGCGCAGGTTAGTGTCACGACAGTTTCCAATGTGCTTCATGGACGACACAGGAAGGTCAGTAAAGAAACCTATGAGAAAGTGTCAGAAATCATTCGCGAAAATGATTATCAATACAGCGTTAGAGCAAGGTTGTTGGCGGGGCAGAAACAATTATTGTTTGTGATTTTAGATTTTCGGTCGCGGGAATGCTCATCCAATTATGAAAAAATGCGAGAAATAATAGAAGGATTCTACGAGAAAGGCATTATTACGTTGCTGTATTTTCCAGCTAGTGTAGAAGAGGGAACTCAGATTGTAAGAATGTGGGATGCAGCGGGGGTAATTGTGATAGGTGACTTTAAAGTAAAAGAAAAAATTTATGAACGAAATCATAACTGCACAATCATAAGAATAAGTGGGAAATAAACTATGTGACACTAGATTATAGAATATATCAATTTGACAAAGGAACCATAACAAGATAAACTTGGTATATAGTGACATAGTAGGGAGTTTATGCCCATTGTGTCTTTTTTATGGTATATGAGAATTTAGGAGGATAAAGACGGTGTATCAGGTTGGAATTGATATTGGATCAAGTGCGGCAAAGGTTGCAGTAATGGAAGATGGGAAAGTGGTGAAGACACTTTTACTTAATACAGGTTTTAGCAGCAGACAGACTGCGGATGATATCTATAAGATGCTAGAAGAAGCAGGCATTAATAAAGAAAATGCAAAATATGTGGCAACTGGATATGGAAGAATTTCTGTTCCATATGCAGACGATGTGGTGACAGAGATTACTTGCCATGGAAAGGGTGCATATTATCTTTTTGGAGAAGACGGAACAGTCATTGATATTGGTGGACAGGATACAAAGGGAATTTCATTGAAGAAAGGTCGTGTAATGAAGTTCCTTATGAATGATAAATGTTCTGCAGGAACAGGAAAGTTTATTGAAGTAATGACGAATCGTCTAGGACTTACTCAGAACGAACTGTCAGAACTTGCTAAGAATGGCAATCCAATCACAATCAGCTCTATGTGTACAGTATTTGCAGAGTCGGAAGTTATCAGCTTGATTGGAAAAGGAACTCCACGTGAGGATATTGCATATGGAGTAATCGAGTCAGTGGTAATGAAAGTGGTTCAGCTCATCGCGCAGGTTCCAAGTGATAAGTATTTCCTTACAGGGGGATTGTGTGAAGATCCTTATGTAATCAGCAGATTAGAGAATGCATTGAAAGCGCCAGTTACTAGTGATCCGTTAGCAAGATATGCAGGAGCTATTGGTGCTGCGCTCATGGCAGAATAATTTTACTGAATCTTTTCTAATGAATTTTGCCATAGTTATTGTTTTTATGAGATGAAATATGTTACTATAAGGAGTAACTTTATTAATAAAAAGTAATAAAATGGAGTGAAATAATGGAAAAGAAAGAATCAATTTTTAACAAGTTATGGTTCAGAGCACTTGCGCTTGTATTGATGATTTTGATAGCATTTTGGGCGCGACAGTTTTTTGAAAAAAAATATCTTGAGATGAATAATATTGGCACTGGCAGTGTTACTTTCTATGATGGTGAAGGACGAGTTGGTCGTGACTTGAATTATGCGGCGAATGTACCGGAAGACAATCATATCTTACTGGCTTTTAAAGAAGCGTTTCCAGAAGCCAGGATACTGTTAGCGTGTGAGGAAGATCTCACAGATGACGGCTGCAAGGATTTGGTGGTGATTTATAACACACCAGTGGAAGATGAGAATGTTGCAATTTCTACGAAAGTAGATGGCGGATATATTCGACTTGTGGTAGCGATAGATTCGGGGGATGGGGTGAACTATGAGTTTAGTACTCCTGTTCCAGCGCCAATCGAGAATCAGAGAATTCAGTTCCAGAATGTGGACAAGACAGATGAGATAGAATTTATTCTCCAGGGACAAAAGGGTGCGAAAGTAGGATACGGTATCTACCGTGTAATGGATGGCGCGCCAATTAATTTGTTTGGAGAAGGATTGGAAGAGTGCTGATAGTCCTAGATGTGGATTAGAGGTTCTAATCAAGGTAAAAGAAACCCTGAAAGATTAATTTCTTTCAGGGTTTTCGTTTTAATGATTATAAGAAAAATTGATATCCTTTTCCCCAGACGGTAGTAAGATGTTTTGGGACAGCAGGATTATCTTCAATCTTATCGCGTAGACGTTTGGTATATACGAGAATTGTATTATTGTCGAGCGAATCGCTTTTCCATACTTTGGAGAAAATCTCTTGCTTTGTAAGAAGAGTCTCTGCATTTTCTAGAAAGAAACAAAGTAGGGCAAATTCCTTAGATGACAAGGATATTTCTTTGCCATTTTTCAAGACGGTCTGTGTGTCGAGATGTAAAGTAAACGGACCACGCTGTACCAAAGTCTGCATGGAATCAGAGGTAGATGTAGGCGCAGGAGATGGTGCAGTATATTGCTGCGTACGTCTTACGATTGCACGTATCTTGGAAACAAGAACAGTCTTACTGAATGGCTTTGTCATATAATCATCTGCGCCAAGTCCGAGACCTTCGACTTGAGCGGCATCTTCTTCGCGACCGCTTAAAAGTATGACCGGTGTGAGAATTTGTTTTTCACGAAGTTCTTTCAAAAGTGAAAAACCATCTTGCTCTGGCATCATGATATCGAGTAATATAATATCAAAAGAGTTCTCCTGCAGAACTTCGAGAGCTTCACGACTGCTTTGTGCACAAGTTACATGTATTTGTTCACGTTTTAGTACGGTGCTTACCGATTTTAAAACAGCAGTTTCATCATCAACGATAAGAACAGAAATATCGTTCATTATATTTTCCTGCCTTTCTGGAAATTTTGTTCATTAATTGTTTGTGTTCATTATAAGATTATAGCTTTCAAAAAAAATAAAGTCAAATAATATTGGGGTAAATTATGGAAAAGAAACAAGTATTAAGAAAACAGGTGGCTGTTACGCTTATTGGTTTGCTGGTTTTGATTGTAGCAGCGATATGTTGTTATCAAAGTGTAAAAAAAACAATTGTAAAGAATGAGCAAGATAGCTTAAAGAGTATGGCTACGGTAAATGCACAGAGTTTGGCAGCAAGTTTGGAGGGAAAGCGGAATTTGATATATGCAGCGTTATCTGGCGACATGGATGATGTGGGAGATGTAGAAAAGGGAATCTTGAAGCTTCATGAAAAAGGAAAGTATATATCAAATCAAGAGATAGCGTATCTGGAGGAATGGGAACAAGAATTGCACAAGGAAGCGACTCTGAATCCAAGTGAAGTGATTGTTGGTCCGGTTCAAAAGACAAAGTCAGGTTATTATGTATTGTATATGGGGAAAGCAATATCCATTCAAGGCGTTATTGCAGGATGTGTGCAAATTGAATTAAATCTGGATGAAATATATACAGAAGAACAAGGATTGTCGAGCCTCCAATTGGGAAATGATGGATATTGCATTGTGCGAAGCGGTGATGTGACAATTATGCCAAGTGCTTATGATGAGACAGAACTTTCCATTTCTCATTCTGCTGATAACGGCTGTACGATAGAATGGGTATATGAGACAGATTCAGGAACAGCGCAAAGCAGACAGAAATTGATTGCCTATGATACGGTGAAAGTAGCGGAAAGAGAGTATATGCTGTATATCATTGAAGATTATGACAAAGTAATGCGTCCGATAGAAAATATTTCTCTCTATATCAGTTTTTTGGCAATTGCGATTTTGCTGTGGACAACAGGATTTGCATATAAGATTATTGAACATCAGAAGAAGGAAGCTCTTCTGGTGAAGGAATTGCAACATGAAAAGATTTTAAATGAAACGATGAAAAAGCAAGAAGGATTGATGCAGAAGTATAATCATTCTAAGACAATGAGTGTTTTGACTGGATCTATTGCTCATGAGTTCAATAATTTGATGACTCCGATTGTTTTATATGCGGATTTATTGGAAGAAAATGAAGTCGTATACAATGAGATGCCAGAAGAGATAGACGAGCTGAAAAGTGCAACAAAACGATGTGAAGAACTGGCAAAGCAGCTTCTTAGCTACAGCAGGCAAGGTAAAACAGAAAAAGTTTTAACGGACTACGATGCGACATATGCAATACGAGAAGCGGTAAATATTGTAAGCAAACTGTTACCGGCGAATGTGGAATTAAAGACAAATATTTGCAAAACTTCTTATTATATATGTGGCCAGGTTGGTGCTCTTAATCAGATATTACTTAATCTTACTACAAATGCGATCCATGCAATGAGCGAAGGCGGAGTTCTTCAGGTACAGTTTGGACTTAGTACAGAAGACGATAACAAAGTGAGATTGGTGGTGGAAGATAGTGGAAAAGGTATTCCAGATGATGTGAAAATGAAAATCTTTCAGCCATTTTTTACTACGAAGCAAGTAGGAGAGGGCACAGGAATTGGACTTACAGTAGTGAAAAGATTGACAGAAGAACACGGTGGAAGAATTCGAGTTAAGACAGAAAAAGGAAAAGGCACTACATTTATTTTAGATTTTCCAAGAAGTAAGTAACAAAAAGACCAAGCTTAACGCTTGGTCTTTTTGTTTCGTTTGAAGAGCTTATCTATTAGAATTTGTGAAATGTCTTATTTGTTAACTTTCTGGAATTTCTCAGCGGCTCTTTCTTCAAGGTTTTCATCTAAGTATGGTAAAGCAGCCTGTGAGATATCGATTGCTTCTTCTTCAGGAACACCATCGATAATCTTAGCGTGTTCATACCATTCTTCGAATGTGATACCAAGAGGAGCGATTGGATCAACATTCTCAGCGATAAATGTGTCGAAATCCTGTAAACCTGCTGATTCAGCTAATGCAGTTGCTTTTTCAAGAGATTTTTCGAAGATTTCTGTATAACAGATATCAACTTCGTTGATTGGTGGATTCTGCCACTGTGTATCGAAATCTTCATCGGCCTGAAGGTTAGATTCTTTCCACTGCCATGTGATTGTTCTACCTTCTGATACAGTCTTCATATATACTGTACGGAGACCAACATATGCATCACAACCAAAACCTTCTGAGAACATCAAAGCTGCATTGTATGGATGTTCATATAAGTACTGAACAGAAAGCATATGAGCATAAGCAAGACGTCTTGCGATTTCAGGATGACCAGCTTCGAATTCTTTGTTCATAGCGAATGTACAACATCTAGCCCAGTCTTCTGTCTTAGGAAGAGAACCATCTTCTGGAAGGTTGATTCCCCAGCTGATACAAGCAATGTGTCCAAAACCTTCGAATTCTGCGATAGAAGCATATGGGTCACAGCACACAAAACCATCAATCTGACCGGCTTTTAAAGCAAACATACCATCTTTATAACCCATAGAAACAATAGTGTAATCTTCAGGATTGAAAGAAAGACCGTAATCTCTTGCCCATGCACGCCATTCTGAGTTATGTGCGATATCCTGAGTAGCAGCAATAGTTTTTCCTAAAAGGTCATCAGCTGTTTTAATTTCGTTACTTACAACAAGGTAACGAGAACCACCAGTATGGTTAGCAGCAGCGATGAAGTAAGGTGGATCCTGTGAAAGAGCAGAAGCACCAACACCAACGTATCCACAGTCCATAGCACCGCTAATAAGCGCCTTTGTTGTCTCACCTGACATAGTTACATTAACATTAAGTCCTAAAGCTTCATAAATACCAGCATAATCACCGATAAATGCAGCTACCATGTGGTCACAGTTATTAAGACCCATTTCTACAACATAATTTTCTTCTTCTGCGCTGAGTTCACCGAACTCGAAATCTTTTACAGCTTCTTCTGGATCAAAATCTGTCTGAGTAACTTTGTTGATAAGACTTTCATCAGCAGTGTTACGGCAGGCAGTGAGAAGAGAGAAAGAAGTTGCAGCAACAAGAAGTAATGCTAAAATTCTTTTTTTCATAATCAATCCTCCTAATGTGATGCATTGTAATGCTTTTTCGCTGAAATTATTAACGTTTATTAATAATTACAGGCATATAATAGCAGAGGACCTGGAAAAAGAAAAGATAGAAAGATAAATATTGATTTTCTTAATAGATTAAATCGAGACTATTTTAAAAAGAAATAAATCGACGAAACTAATAAGTGAAAATAGTTATTACAATTATCAATTAGACTAGAATTTCTTGTGATATTATAATAATAAGGTAGAAAAAGTAATATGAGGTAATGTGAGGTAAAATGAGGTTAGAATATATAAGGAGCTTTATTGGAGTTGTAAATTATAAAAGTTTTTCATTGGCGGCGAAATATTTATATTTGTCTCAGCCGACAATAAGTACGCATATCAAGCAGTTGGAAAGTGAACTGGGCGTTCAGCTATTGGTTCGCTCGACGAAGGATGTGCTCCTTTCAGAAGAAGGAAAAATCTTTTATCCGTATGCACTTCAGTTGTTGGAAACAGAGAATCGTGCATTGAAGCATTTGAATAAATGCGAAAATGAATCAGGAAGCATTGTGACCATAGCACTTTCTTCAGTTCCAGGAAATTGCATGTTTCCACAATTCTTGGCTCGATATAGGACAAAGAATGCAGATGTAAAGTTTCGTGTATCCGAGGGGGACAGTGGATCTGTTTTACAGAAAATTTTGAATTTTGATGTGGAAATCGGCATTGGTGGCTTGGAGAGCGGAAGTGATAAAGTGCATTCTGAAGTTTTGTTTGAAGATGAAATTGTTTTAATTACTCCAAATACAGCTAAATATAAGAGTATGAATGGTAAATTTCCAGTGGAGCAGCTTGCGAAAGAGTGGTTTATTACAAGAGAGCTAGGAAGTGGAACCAAGAATGCAGTGGATGGTATAGAGAGAGAGTTGAAGTTGAATCCTACATCTTTGCAGGTAGTTGCACAGTTTGAATCATCGGAGATGGTGAGAAGAACCGTGGAGTTTGGAGCGGGTGTTGCATTTATCAGCAAAGCGGCGGCACGAGAGTCGGTTGAAAGACAGAAAGTATTGGAGTTTTCATTTCCGAATACGAATGCGAAGAGAAAGTTTTATTTGATGTATCATAAGGACAGAGGTATTTCTATGTCTGCAGAAAGTGTTTTGGAAGAGCTTCGGAGTTTTTGCGCAGAAAAATATAAATAGTATTGCATTAAATAGGGAGAAAAGTATTTCTTCCTATTTATAATGCTAATCAGGAGCGTAAAAGTTTGTGCATCTTCAGGTATGCTCTTGATTGATAAGATTAATTTTGAAAGAAAAAAGAGTTTCTTTGTTATAAAGAAACTCTTTTTTTTGACGGCGGCAACCTGGTGGGCATGCCGTAACTCCGTCTGCTTTATTTTATTAGCCTCTCCATTTTAATAAAATTCTTTCTGCGAGGACTAAAATTGTATCGATAAGGAAACCGATAAGACCTGATAAAATCATGTAAGCCATAACCTTTTCAGTCTGTAATCTTCCTTGTGCTTCCACCATTATGTAACCGAACCCGGCACTTGTCGCAATGAACTCCGCTCATATTACAGACATCCAACCCATACCAATGGCAAGGCGGAGACCTGTGAGGACGCCAGGAAGAGAACCTGGAATTACGACATCTTTTAAAACGCTTAATGTGTTAGCACCCATAGAACGTGCAGCATTATAAAAATCTTTGCTGATATCCTGAACTCCGGCAACCGTGTTCAAGATAATTGTAAAGATACCACTAAATGCAATAAGGAAAATTGTAGGTCCATCTCCAATACCAAACCATACGATTGCAAGTGGTACCCAAGCCATGATTGGAACCTGTCGCAAAGAGTTAATGAATGGAGACATGATCTGTAAACATCTTGGAGAGTATCCCATAATCATTCCGAGTGGGAAACCTATGATGAATGCATACAAAGATCCAGTTAATACACGTCGCATTGTAATTGCTATATTTTCGAGTACATATAAATCTGTAACACTGTAGTAAACCTCATATAATACATCCTCTAAATATGGGAATGTAAAGGGATTTCCTACAAGATGTGCGCCAACATACCAAGCAGCACATATAATGAGTAATGAAATTGCTACGCCGAAATCGTAATTCTTACCACTCATTTTACGCCAATTGCGTCGGTCTTTCATCTTGGTGGATTGTATCATACGATCGGCCATTTTATTATCACTCAAACTTTCACCTCCCTAAAATATTTAATTTTCAAAATAGACATCGCAATCATAACAAATTTGTAATAAATAGAATAGAAATATTGGACAAAGAAATAAAAAAAAAATGAATATTAGTTTTTCTGATAAAGACGGAAATGAAAATGTGATGACGCTATAATAGCAGTGCTTAATAAATTGTAATAAAATGGAGGTGGTATGTTGTGAAGAAACCTTGTATTGAGTATATTAGCGCATGCGCATGATGCGAAGTATTCGGAGACTTGGTTCAAGTCTTAGCAAAAGATTACGAGGGTCGCGTGAATGTAAAGATTTATCGTGCAGGGACAGATTTTGACTACATTCCTAAGTATGGAGCTGTGTCAAAGAGTATGTTAATTATAAATGAAAAGAAAGCTGTGACGAAACTGACGAAACCGGCAGTTCGTCAGGCATTTGAGGAGGCGTTGAAAATATGAGAACGGAATGGATTAGTTTCTTCCAGAGTATTTTCCAATCTGCGTGGTCCATGCTAAGTAGTTCTTCTCATTGGGTTGTGTTTAGTTTTATTGTGGCAGGTTTATTGCATGAGTTCATAAAACCGGAAAACATGCAGAAGACATCTGTCGGTTCGGCCAAGATTACAGGGGTTCTGTGGACGACTCTTACAGGAATGTGTCTGCCAATCTGTAGTTGTGGTACGATTCCGCTGGGTATCAGTTTGTATTATAGCGGAGCTTATTTGGGACCGACGTTGACATTTATGACGAGCACACCAATGATCAACCCGTTAGCGGTATTGATGTGTTGGGGACTTCTTGGAAGAGATATTACTATTATATATGTAATAACTGGTTTTTTTGGACCTATGTTAATAGGAATCATTGCAAACCGTTTTGCCGGTGACGAGTTACATATTGGACTTCGAAACAAAAAGTATGGTGGTTCAGAAGTTTCTGTTATCTTAGAAAGCGATGAAGATGAGGAAGAAGAAGAAGAAGGCTCAGGAATGATTCAGCTTGAGTTTGAAGAGATGACTTTCTGGGAGAAGATTAAGAGTGGCCTGCGATGGTCAGCGACAGAATTGGCTGTTACAGTTAGTAAGTACAGTATTTCAGGTATGCTGTTAGCGGGACTTCTTTTTACGATTATGCCTCAGTCGTTTATTCATGATTATTTAGGACAGCCAGGAGTAATTTCACTTTTTGGAATTTCCATTATAGCGTCCTTTATGTACGTTTGAGCGGTAGGGCATATTCCGTTTATCGCAGCTCTGATTGCCAGTGGAGCTGCGCCAGGAATAGCAATCATGTACCTGATGGCTGGCGCAGGTACGAATATTCCGGAACTTCTTACTATTACGAAGATGATCGGAAAAAGAGCAAGTGCTATGTATTTTACTATGGTAACAGTCATTGCTTTCACAGCAGGATACATTACCAATACGCTGTTGATGCCGGACTTTAAGCCGGTGTTGGATTTTGACAGAACATCAAGAACAATCTCAACAGTGAATAAGATGTTGTTTGAATTGCCTGTATGGGCACAGAATATTTGTAGTTTTATTGTAATAGGTTACGCGATCGTTGCCCTTGTCAGATATCTCAAGAAAAAAATGGGAAAAGTGTAAGCTGATGAAAAGTGACAGAAAAATAACAGTTTTCATTGTAGGTTTTATTTTGGTCGGCACACTTGTGACAGTTTTCTTTCCAAAGGAAGAAAAGAGAAATGATAATGCTTTGATTCGAGTCGGGGCAGGTGCTGATGTCTCTGGAATTTTAATGGAAGAAACAGTGAATGAGTTGAGCGGTCAGTATGCAATAAAAGAAAGTCTTGAAAAATCATCTTTTCAAGATTGTTGAAATAATCTTGCTCAGTGGGCACTGAGTGCGGAAGAGATTAATATAGCTTTTTATTGTAGCCATGTAGCAACCCACACAATAGAGAGAAATGAGAATGTAATGATTTACGGACCGATTATCATGAATTCAGAGGTAATTTGTTATAAGAACAACTGGGATGATGTGAAGACAGTTGGTGTGAATCAGGGACGAGTTGCAGAAAAGTCATTGGCAAAGAAGACGTATCCGCAAATAGAGGCTTTTCAAGATATTTCACAGAAAGGAATTCTCTATTCTATGGAGGATGGACAAGTAGATGCAATCATACAGGATTTGACGAAAGCATCGATGGTTCCAAGTTACAAATATAAGCCGCTTGCTGAACATGACTATATATCGTATGTGTTGGTTGTGGATAAAGCATTTGCACAGACGCAGGCTTTTTCAGATTTTATAAAGAGCTATAATAAAGCTGCAGAAAAATTAAATGATCCATCTTACCTTGCGGATAAATTAGGAGTAGAGGAAGAGTGGCTCAGTGATAAAACAATTAAATTTTTGACTTTAGATGAAAGTGAGGAATAATATGTCTATAGCTGTAGAAGGAATTACAAAGATTTTTAAAGGAAGACGTAAAGGTGACGAAGAGAATGTTGTGCTTCGCGATGTGTCTTTCACGGTAGAAGAAGGAGAGTTTGTTTCTCTTCTTGGACCATCTGGTTGTGGTAAGACAACGACGCTTACAATCATTGCTGGATTCCAGAAAGCAAATGAAGGTAAGATTATTGTAAATGGAAATGAGGTAACGAAACCGGGAACAGATCGTTCTTTTATGTTCCAGAACTATGCGCTTTTCCCATGGCTGAAAGTTGGGGAAAACATTGAATATCCAATGAAGAAGAAGAAGATGCCAAAGGAAGAAAGAAGAAAAAAATTAGATGAACTTTTGGCTATGGCTCAGCTTACAGATTATGAAAATTATTATATCCATGAAATTTCAGGTGGTATGAAGCAGAGAGTTGCACTTCTTCGTGCAGTTGCCTGTGATCCAACAGTTCTTCTGATGGATGAGCCGCTTGGTGCTGTTGACTTCCAGATGAGACAGATGCTCCAGATGCAGCTTGAGAGCATTCTTCAGCAGAAGAAAACTACAGCTCTCATGGTTACCCATGATGTGGATGAGTCAATCTATTTGAGTGACAGAGTTATCGTTATGTCACGAGATCATGGAAAGATTATAGCAGATGTAAAGATTGATCTGCCAAGACCGCGTGATCGTACCCATCCAAAGTATCACGCATATGTTGATGAACTTACAACCGTCCTGAAAGGTGCTTTAAGTGGAGGCGTCTTTACACAGGAAGACAAAGATCTTATGGAATTTATACAAGGTGTGGATTCAAATAAAGATCAGGCGGTAGGTTAAAATACATTATTTATAATTCGTTTGAAAGGGAAAATTGAATATGGAACAAAACGTGCATAAAAAGTTTACAGACAGAATGAGCTGCGTCTGTTTGTAATCAATTTTATTGTGGATGAGGGAAGATCTTTTAATCTTGAGTCGGACAAGGAGCGCGCGTTAAAAGCGCTGTCTATGGATGAACAAGAATATGAAGAGATTGTAAGTGTGCTGTTGGAGAAGGATGGAATGGTAATAAGCGATACCAAAGATGTTAATTTTATCTATCCAGTTTCAGCACTAGCGACCAATCATCGTGTAACACTAGCTGATGGGAGGAGCTTTACGGCTATGTGTGCGATTGATGCTATGGGGGCTGCATTTACATTCCATCAAGACACAGAGGTACATTCTGTTTCAGCGTTATCTGGTGAGCCAGTCTTTGTAAAAATTGTGAATGGTGAGGTTGCGGACTACAGTCCGAAGACACTTCACGCATTGACGTTTCCACTTGGTCAGTTGTCAAACTGGGCAGGATCATGTTGAAATGTCATGAATTTTTTTAGCAGTAGTGCTGAATTCGATCAATATGTTACTCAGATGGAGCTAGACCCAGAGAGCTTAATCAAAGCTGATATTGATAGAGCTGTTCTTGAGGCAAAGGCTACATTTGAAGTATAGATTATTTTTTTACTCAGGAGGTATTACACCAATGAAAGTAGCTTATTTATTAGAATCACAGTATGCGAGAGAAATTCTCGAAAACATGATCATTCCACAGATGGAAGAAGATCGTCATGGAGTAGAAGTGGCAGGTATGATGTTTTTCTTTGACAATGCATATATGCTTGTTGAAGGATCAGATATTGCTGCAAGACTTCAGAAATTAAGTGAAAAAACAGGCGTGCTTCTCATGGCTTGCGACAGATGTTGCTACCAGAGAGATATCGCAGACAAATTGATCGCACCAGCAGGAATCGGTTGCTTCCCTAACGTATATGCAGCGCTTGCACCAGCAGGTGTTGATCAGGTCATTACACTGTAATCCCAATAGGAGGCATAACATATGAGAGTATTAAGCGTACCAGAACTTTGCTGCCCAAACTGCGTAGCAAAAATTGAAGAAGCTTTAAAAGAATCTGTTGTAAAACATTTCGAAGTTAGCTTGGAAAATAAAACAGTTTCAATTTGTGACTGCGATACTTGTCAGGAAACTGCACAGGAAATCTTAAAAGAACTTGGATTTGAATCAGAAAGAATCGCTTAAGTTCTTAAATAAATAATGAAAAGAACCCCACAGGAGAAATGAAAATTAATTCGTTTCTATTCTGTGGGGTTCTTTTGTTATAAAAAAAATCGAAAATCAACTAAAATTCTCGAAAATTACACAAGATGAAAAAAATCTGTTACACTCTTGGTGACAAGAAAATATGAATATTACAGCAGTTCTTCAATTGGATGGCGCCCATCTACCTTATGTGTGTACATTTTATATAAGTTACCTTTAAAAGGAGCAGTTCTTACGAATTCAATAATGGATTCTTCGTCCGGTTTCATAAAACGAATGGCAAGACCACAGCCACTTGAAATTTCTCTAGGGGTTGGCATGATAGTTATGTGAAAGTGTTCTCTTGTATACTCTTCAGCCTGCATTGCATCTGTGGTTGTGGGAAAAGCTATAATAAAATAATAAGCTTCTGTATTCATTGTTATTTCCTCTTTTGATATTTCTTTATTATATTCTATAATAAAATGTGAAGATTTACATAATTTTATTAAAATAATCAATAAGTGCCCATGTGCTTTATCGACTTGGCTGTTAAATCCTATGTTGTAAAAAGCGGGTAGACTGTGATAAAATGCAAGGAGCGATGAATAAGAGAATGTTTGGAGTTGGGGATTAAAGGAGTTATATGGGGAAATCAATATATATAGCAGAAAAACCAAGTGTAGCACAAGAATTTGCGAAGGCACTTCATTTGTCTGCCAAGAGAAAAGATGGATATTTGGAAGCGGAGGATGCAATTGTTACCTGGTGTGTTGGACATTTGGTTACGATGAGTTATCCTGAAGTTTATGATGAGAAATATAAGCGCTGGAGTCTTTCGACACTTCCATTTATTCCGAAGGAATTTAAATATGAAGTGATTCCTTCTGTGAAAAAGCAATTTAATGTGGTGAGTTCGTTACTTAACCGCAGTGATGTGACACGTATTTATGTGTGTACGGACTCGGGAAGAGAAGGAGAATATATTTATCGTCTTGTAGAGCAAATGGCGCATGTAGAGGGGAAAGAACGTCGAAGAGTGTGGATCGATTCGCAGACTGAAGAGGAAATCTTGCGAGGAATCCGTGAGGCAAAGGATTTATCAGATTATGATAATCTCTCTGCGTCTGCGTATTTAAGAGCGAAAGAAGATTACTTGATGGGAATTAATTTTTCCAGATTGTTGACATTAAAATACGGTGACAGTATTTCAAAATATTTGGGGAATAAGTACACGGTGATTTCTGTTGGACGAGTTATGACATGTGTATTAGGAATGGTAGTGCGAAGAGAGCGGGAAATACGTGATTTCGTGAAGACACCTTTTTACCGTGTGGTAGAAATGATCTCGTTGGAAGGTGATACATTTGAAGGTGAGTGGCGTGCTGTTAAAGGA
>CAZYCT010000004.1:0-33210 GCA_964646135.1 uncultured Coprococcus sp.
AAATGAGAGTGCTAAAATACTTCTATCAAAAATACCTATGAGGAGGAATGAAATATGAACATTGGAGTAACAGAAATCAGCCCAAGAGCGGTACAGCAGGTGGCAGAGAAGAAATTTAAGGATGGATACTATTGTTGTGAAGCACTGATCAGTGCAATCCGCGATGAATTGAAATTGGATGTATCAGAAGATGTGATTGCAATGGCATCTGGTATGGCAGTTGGTATTGGAAAATCAGGTTGCTGTTGTGGAGCATTCAATGGTGGTGTTCTTGCACTTGGTATGTTCTTTGGACGTACAGAGCAGGATGGTCCTACAAATCCAAAGAGTGTGAAATGTATGGAACTTACAAAAGAACTTCATGATTGGTTTAAAGTTGCCAACCAGAAAAATGCAATTTGCTGCCGCGTGCTCACAAGAGAATTTGACAAGGGAAAAGGCGAGCACAAAGAACAGTGTATTTTCTTTACAGGTCTTTGTACATGGAAGGTAGTACAGATTGTCTGTCGTGAGCTTGGAATCAAGAACCTTGATGAAATTGATGAACCAGCACCAAGACGTACACTTGCTGAAATCTAGAAAAAAGAACCAAGAAGGAAAGAACATATGAAAGAAATGATTAAAAAAGTTCCAGTGCCGCTTTGTGGGGTTATGCTTGGATTTGCAGCACTTGGAAATTTATTGCAGAGCTACGGCGAAGGTATTCGCTATGTCTGTGGAATCTTTGCCGCATTTTTGTTAGTGCTGGTACTTTTAAAATTGATTTTGTTTCCACAGATGATCAAAGAAGACATGAACAATCCAATTATGGCAAGCGTATCCGGAACATTTCCGATGGCATTGATGCTTCTTAGCACTTATGTAAAGCCATTTATTGGAGGAGCAGCAAAATATATCTGGTATTTTGCTATCTTGTTACATATTGTGTTGATTGTTTATTTTACAGCGAAGTTTGTGTTGAAACTTCAGATGCCAAAGGTGTTTGCAAGTTACTATATTGTGTACGTTGGAATTGCTGTGGCAGCAGTTACTGCACCGGCATATGAACAGACAGGAATCGGAACCATCGCATTCTGGTTTGGTTTTGTAACACTGATTGCACTGCTTATATTAGTAACAATCCGTTACACAAAGTTCCCAGAAGTACCAGAACCAGCGCAGCCACTGATCTGTATTTACGCAGCGCCTACAAGCCTTTGTATCGTGGGTTATGTACAGTCTGTAACACCAAAATCAAAGACATTCTTACTGGCAATGCTTGCAGTTGCAACAGTTTTGTATGTATTTGCACTGGTGAAAGCAATTGGATATCTGAAACTTAAATTCTATCCAAGCTACGCAGCGTTTACATTCCCATTTGTAATCAGCGCTATTGCAACAAAGCAGACAATGGCATGCCTGGCGAAGATGGAATCACCAATGCCGGTGCTTCAGTATGTTGTTTTGATTGAGACAATTATAGCAGTCGCATTTGTGCTTTACACATTTATCCGTTTTATGGGATTTATCTTTGCGAAAAACAAATAAGTAGATAGAGACAAGATTCAAAGATGGAAAGAAATGACCATCTTTGAATCTTTTTTTATTTACAAGAAAAGTTATCAATATGTGTAGAATTTCACAAAAACGTCACAGAGTTATCACTTTTTAGTCAGTATTTTGGAATAAACTTTATAGAGAGCGATAAAAAGAAAGGAGTAAGAACGATGATGCAGTACCGACATGAATGGAAGCATGAAATCAATACGTCCGATATGATTGCCTTGCGCCAACGCCTGCGCGCAGTGGCATATCCAGATGTCCACGGTGAAAATGGAACCTATTTCATTAGAAGTCTGTATTTTGATAATCTGTCAGATAAAGCGCTTCGAGAGAAGTTAGATGGTGTGAATCAAAGAGAAAAATTCCGTATTCGCTACTATAATTTGGATCCGTCAGTCATTCACTTGGAAAAGAAGAGCAAAGTGAATGGACTTGGAAATAAGCAGATGATCCATTTAACGAAGGAAGAAGTGCAGAAAATCATTGATGGAGAGATAAAGTGGCTGGCAGAATCGGAGAGACCGCTTGCCAGGGAATTTTATGCTAAAATGCTTTCGCAGGGACTGAGACCGAAAACGATTGTTGATTATACGAGAGAAGCCTTCGTGTATCCTCCGGGAAATGTGCGGGTGACGCTAGATTCTCATATACGAACGGGCATGAAGAGTACCGATTTTCTAAATGAGAAGTGTATTACGGTTCCAGCTGGTGATACGCAGGCGATTTTGGAAGTAAAGTGGGATGCATTTCTCCCAGATATTATACGAGATGCGGTTCAGTTAGAGGGACGGCGCAGCACAGCCTTTTCAAAGTATGCAGCGTGCAGAATTTATGGATAAAAATATAAATTTCAAATAAGGAGTAAAAAGTGATGACTTTTAAAGATGTTTTTAAATCGAGTTTTTTGGAAAATGTGACAAGTATTAGTCTGGTGGATATGTTGCTTGCCTTAGTGCTTGCGTTTTGTCTGGGACTATTTATATTCTATGTGTACAAGAAAACGTATACGGGAGTGATGTATTCTTCTAGTTTTGGAGTGACTTTGCTTGCCCTTACTATGATCACAACCATTGTGATTCTGGCAGTTACTAGTAATGTAGTTCTATCTCTTGGTATGGTTGGTGCGCTGTCCATCGTGCGTTTCCGAACTGCCATTAAGGAACCTTTAGATATTGCATTTTTATTCTGGGCAATAGCGGTGGGAATTATTTTGGCCGCGGGCATGATTCCGCTTGCAGTCATTGGAAGCGTGGTACTTGGAATCATATTGATTGTCTTTGTAAATAAAAAAACCTATGTGAATCCATACATTGTTGTACTTCGGTGTGAAAATCACGAGAGTGAGTCGAAGGCGAAGAACTTCCTGGAACAGCAGGTGGAAAAGTGTGTGGTGAAGAGCAAAGCTGCGCAGAAAGGAATGATCGAGCTGAATATGGAGATTCGCATGAAACATGATAATACCGATTTTATCAATGTACTTGCCGAAATGGAGGGAGTAGAAAGTGCTGTTCTTGTCAGCTACAATGGAGATTATATGGGTTAAAGGAGGCAAAAGATGTCAACGCATAAAAATATAGAACGCGTCTGCGTTGCAGCGACAATCTTTGCTGTTCTGGTGACACTTCTGCTCATGAGAATAGAACTTACAGGAAGCTCTCTGTCGGGGAAAACCATGGGATATGAAGAGCGGCTTTTTGACGATTCTTTTGTACACACAATTGACATTCGAATGGATGATTGGGATTCCTTTATAGATTCTTGCACAAATGAAGAGTATGTGGCATGCAAAATGGAGATTGACGGTGAAAGTTATGCGAATGTAGGCATTCGTGCAAAGGGGAAAACATCTTTGAGTAATGTAGAAGCCATGGATAGTGATCGCTATAGCTTCAAAATTGAATTTGATCATTATGATAAGGCAATGTCATATTATGGCTTGGATAAGCTTTGCTTGAATAATTTGATTCAGGACAATACGATGATGAAAGATTATGTGAGCTACAAACTGATGGGAGAATTTGGAGTAGCAGCGCCACTTTGCAGTTATACCTATATCACAGTCAATGGAGAGGACTGGGGACTTTATCTTGCAGTGGAAGGCGTGGAAGAATCCTTTTTGGAAAGAAATTATGGGGATGACTACGGGGAACTTTACAAACCTGACAGCTCAGAGATGGGCGGAGGCCGCGAAAACGGACAGGGTTCAAGCGATGTGAAATTGCAGTATATCGATGAGAACATGTCAAGTTATGCTCATATTTTTGAAAATGCCAAAACCGATGTTTCCAAGGAGGACGAAAGTCGTCTGATCCAGTCGTTGAAAATGCTGAGTGAAAATGAAGCGATTGCATCTGTTGTGGATGTAGATGCAGTGATTCGATACTTTGTGGTGCATAATTTTTTATGTAATGGGGATAGCTATACTGGTAACATGGTGCACAATTATTATTTATATGAAAAAGATGGTCAGATGTCGATGATTCCTTGGGATTATAATCTAGCGTTTGGCGGTTTTCAGTCTACAAGTGCCACAAGCACGGTGAATGAACCCATCGATACACCGGTCCTAGAAGGTTCTATGGAAGAGCGTCCGATGGTGAACTGGATATTTCAGAATACAGACTACACAGAAATGTACCATCGGTACTTCTCAGAATTTCTTCAGATAAGTGATTTTTCGGCGCTGATTACACAGACGGCAGAATTAATTGCTCCATATGTGGAAAAGGATCCGAGCAAATTCTGTACTTATGAAGAATTCAAGGCGGGAGCAGAAACACTGGAAGCATTTTGCCTTCTTCGAAAGGAAAGCATCGAGGGGCAATTAGCAGGAACGATTCCGTCAACCACAGAGGGACAAAAGAGTGACTTAGATGCACTGATTGATGCGTCACATCTTACCATTACTGCCATGGGAAGTATGGGAAATACCATGGGAGATATAGGAAGGATGGAGAAGCTGCAGAAGCCAGAAGGAGGCGAGTTGCCGCAGAAGCCGGAAGGAGGCGAGCTGCCGCAGAAGCCAGAAGGAGGCGAGTTGCCGCAGAAGCCGGAAGGAGGCGAGCTGCCGCAGAGGCCAGAAGGAGGCGAGTTGCCGCAGAAGCCAGAAGGTGGTGAGCTGCCGCAGAAAGGAAGAAAATAGATCACATACAACTTTATACTTTTTTTAGAAAAAAATTAGCACTCAACCTTGACGAGTGCTAATTTTGGTGTTATAGTTCGGGTAGAACATGAAACAAAGGAAACATTCACATAGATTAGGAGGCGAGTGTATGAATATCAATAAGTTTACAAGAAGCTCTATGGAAGCGGTACAGCAGTGCGAGAAGATTGCTATGGATTATGGCAACCAGGAAGTAGAACAAGAGCATCTGATGTATGCTCTGCTCACGATTGAAGACAGTTTGATTTTGAAACTGTTGGAAAAGATGGGAATCTCCAAAGAAATAATTTTAAATCGTACGGAAGAGGCTCTTCGCAAGCGCCCGAAGGTTCAAGGCGGTCAGATGTATATCGGTCAGAATTTGAATAATGTTCTGGTACATGGCGAAGATGAAGCAAAACAAATGGGAGATGAATATGTTTCTGTCGAGCATTTGTTCCTTGCATTGCTGAAATATGCAAGCAGAGAGATGAAGCAATTATTCAAAGAAAGTGGGATTGATAAAGAGAGGTTTTTGCAGGCACTGTCAACAGTCCGTGGTAATCAGAGAGTAACCAGTGACAATCCAGAGGCGACCTATGACACCTTGAATAAATACGGACAAGACTTAGTGCAAAGAGCAAGAGAACAAAAATTAGATCCAGTGATAGGAAGAGATGCGGAGATTCGAAATGTCATTCGTATTTTGTCTAGAAAGACAAAGAACAATCCAGTATTGATCGGAGAGCCAGGTGTAGGAAAGACTGCAGCAGTAGAAGGACTTGCGCAGAGAATTGTGGCAGGTGATGTGCCAGAAGGCTTGAAGGACAAGAAGATATTTGCACTGGATATGGGAGCATTGGTCGCTGGTGCGAAGTATCGCGGAGAGTTTGAAGAACGATTGAAAGCGGTACTTGAGGAAGTAAAAAGTAGCGAAGGAAACATTATTCTTTTCATCGATGAGCTGCATACAATTGTAGGTGCAGGAAAATCAGATGGTGCGATGGACGCGGGCAATATGTTAAAGCCAATGCTTGCGCGAGGTGAACTTCACTGTATCGGTGCTACCACATTGGATGAATATCGTCAGTACATTGAGAAAGATGCAGCACTGGAAAGACGTTTTCAGCCAGTAATGGTAGATGAACCTACGGTGGAAGATGCCATTTCGATTTTGCGTGGATTAAAAGAACGCTACGAGGTATATCATGGAGTAAAGATCACAGACGGTGCCTTGGTGGCTGCAGCAACACTTTCGAATCGATATATTTCAGATCGATTTTTGCCAGATAAGGCGATTGACCTGGTAGATGAAGCCTGTGCACTTATCAAGACTGAATTGGATTCTATGCCGACGGAATTAGATGAACTGCGCAGAAAGATTACGCAGCTTGAAATCGAAGAGACAGCTTTGAAGAAGGAAGATGACCGATTAAGCAAAGAGAGACTGGAGAATTTGCAGCACGATTTGGCAGAACACCGAGAAGAATTTGCCAAGAAGAAAGCACAGTGGGACAATGAAAAGCAGTCTGTTGAAGCAGTCCAGAAGTTGAGAGAGCAGATAGAACAAGTTAATCACGAGATTCAGATTGCACAGCAGCAGTATGATCTGAATAAAGCAGCGGAACTTCAGTACGGACGCCTGCCACAACTTCAGAAACAGTTGGAGGCAGAGGAAGAGCATATTAGAAGTAAAGAGATGGAACTGGTGCACGAGAGTGTAACAGAAGAAGAAATCGCAAGGATTATTTCCAGATGGACGGGAATACCAGTAGCCAAGTTAAATGAAAGTGAGCGAAGCAAGACATTAAATCTGGATAAGGAATTGCACAAACGTGTGATTGGACAGGACGAAAGCGTGCAGAAGGTGACAGAAGCAATCATTCGTTCCAAAGCAGGAATCAAAGATCCAAGCAAACCAATCGGTTCATTTCTGTTCCTTGGACCTACTGGTGTGGGTAAGACAGAACTTGCCAAGGCACTTGCAGAGAGTCTGTTTGATGATGAGAGCAATATGGTTCGAATTGATATGAGTGAATATATGGAGAAGTATTCTGTGTCACGATTGATAGGAGCGCCTCCAGGATATGTTGGATACGATGAAGGCGGACAGCTTACGGAAGCAGTCCGAAGAAAGCCATATTCCGTAGTGCTTTTTGATGAGGTGGAAAAGGCGCATCCAGATGTCTTTAATGTACTGCTTCAAGTACTGGATGATGGGCGAATCACAGATTCTCAAGGCCGTACTGTGGACTTCAAGAACACAATTTTAATTATGACATCCAACATTGGTTCTGCCCATTTGTTGGAAGGCATTGATGAAAATGGTGCGATTAAACCAGAGGCAAGCGAGCGAGTAATGCAAGAACTTAGAGGACACTTTAGACCAGAGTTCCTGAACCGATTAGATGAGATTATCATGTTCCAGCCACTTACGAAGACGAATGTGTCATCCATTATCGAATTATTGATTGCGGATGTGAACAAACGTCTGGAAGACAGGGAGATTCAGATTGAACTGACAGAAGATGCAAAGCAGATGATTGTGGATGGCGGTTACGATCCTATGTATGGAGCAAGACCACTGAAGCGTTATCTTCAGAAGCATGTAGAGACACTTGCAGCGCGTTTGATTCTTTCAGGGGACGTGGGAACAGGCGATACCATTTTGATCAATGTAGAAAATGGTGAATTACACGCTACTACAAAAAGAAACTTAATAATTTAAAAGTAAATCTTAAAAGACACAGACTGTTGATAATATATCAACAAGCCCGTTAAATTATTAATTTATTTACTTTTGAAGACATAGGGAGTATCATGTGTTTGATGGTACTCCCTATGAGTGCATAGGGGAAAACTTGCATATGATCAGGAGGAACGATATGGCAATCAGAGTAGGAATCAGTGGTTTTGGAAGAATTGCAAGAGTGGTAATTCGTGCAGCGATGGAGATGGAGGATATTGAAATTGCTGGAATCAACGTGCGAAATGCAGATTTAGAATATTTGGTATACATGTTGAAATACGATACGATTTTTGGAAGATTTCCAAAGTCTCTGGATCATTATGAGAATGGTCTTATCATTGATGGAAAGAAAGTGCCTGTATATTCAGAGACCGATGCAGAGAAGATTGCATGGGCAGAATGTGGCGCAGAATATATTGTAGAGGCGACAGGAGCATACTGTACGACAGAGAAAGCGATGGCACACATCCGTGCAGGCGCGAAGAAAGTTATTATCTCCGCTCCAGCGAAGGATAAGGAGACTCCAACCTTTGTGTATGGTGTAAACCATGAAAATTATAAGAAAGACATGATTGTGGTGTCGAATGCTTCCTGTACCACGAACTGTCTGGCACCACTTTGCAGAGTATTGGAAGAAAATTGGGGTATTGATCAGGGCTTAATGTCTACTATTCATTCTGCAACAGCGAAACAGAAGGTTGTAGATGCCCGTTCTATGAAGGACTGGAGAACTGGTCGAGCTGTGTTTAATAACATTATCCCGTCTACAACAGGAGCTGCGAAGGCAGTAGGACTTGTCATTCCTTCTTTACAAGGAAAGATGACTGGAATTTCTTATCGAGTTCCAACCGCGGATGTGTCAGTGGTAGATTTGAATGTCCTTTTGAAAGAAGAGACAACGTACAAAGAGATTTGTGCGAAGATGAAAGAAGCTTCAGAAACCTATATGAAAGGTGTTCTTGAATACGTAGATGATGAAGTTGTGTCAGGAGACTTTATTGGAGATCCATGTACCTCCATCTTTGATGCAAGAGAAGGTATTGAATTGAATGGAAAGATGTTTAAGCTGATTGCATTCTATGACAATGAATATGGATACTCATGCAAAATTCTTGACATGCTTCGCTATATGAGTGATGTCGACAATCAATAATAAATATAGAATTCCCTCAAAGTTAGCGCCAGTGCCTTGTGTACTGGCGCTAAAAACGTTATGATAGAAAACGGGTGAGGAGGTGCCAGATGCAGAAGATTATTTTTCACATAGATGTCAATTCCGCGTTCTTAAGTTGGACTGCGGTAGAGATGCTAAGACAAGGTGGCAGTCTGGATATTCGAGAGATTTCGGCAATCATTGGCGGAGATCAAGAGTCAAGGCACGGTATAGTACTTGCCAAATCCGTGCTAGCTAAGAAGTACGGTGTAAAGACTGGAGAACCAGTAGCTTCTGCAAGAAAGAAGTGCCCCAATCTGCACATGGAGCCCCCTGATCATGAAATGTATCAGAGGTACAGCAAAAAGCTGATGGCATTCCTTAAGACCTATACCTCCGATATCGAGCAGGTAAGCGTGGATGAATGTTTTATGGATTTTACTGGAATTGCATGGAAATTTGCTTCTCCAGTCGACGCGGCTATGGAAATAAAACAGAAGGTGTATGAGAAGTTTGGATATACAGTGAACATAGGGATTTCTAACAATAAGCTTTTGGCAAAGATGGCATCTGATTTTGAAAAACCCAACCGGGTACATACCTTGTTCCCTGAGGAAATTCAGAAAAAGATGTGGCCGCTTCCAGTAGGTGAACTGTACATGGCAGGAAAAGCAAGCGTGCAAGTACTGAAAAAACTAGAAATTGAAACAATTGGGCAGCTGGCAAAGACACCGCCAGAATTACTCGAATTGCACTTGAAAAGTCATGGGAAAACACTGTGGGAGTTTGCAAATGGTATAGGCGCATCAGAACTTCAACTGGAGGAACGCTCAGCCAAAGGAGTTGGAAATTCGACAACCTTACCTAAAGATGCGACAAAGGAAGAAGAGGTTCAAAAGGTGTTACGAAAGCTCGCAGAGAAAGTAGGGGAACGTCTTCGAAATGCTGGACAGAAGGCCGGGATGGTGAGTGTGGAGGTCCGTTATAGTGACTTTACGAACGCGTCGCACCAGAAGCAATTAGTGAAAGTAAGTGATGAGGATGAGACAATTTATGCGACTGCCTGTGCCCTTTTTAGAGAATTGTGGACAGGGGAACCCGTCAGGCTCCTTGGAATCCGTACATCCAAACTTGCAGAGACAGAAGAACCTGAGCAAATGTCTATTTTTGATTTTCATCCAACAGCTGAGAAGACATCAAAGAAGCAAAAGAATGAAAAATATCAGCGCTTGGGTAAGGCATTGGATACGATTAAACAAAGATATGGAGAAGATGCAATTGTCAAGGGAACAAGTATTCTTGACATAAAGAATAAGCCTGAGATATAATAATATTTTAGGGAGAATATTCCCTTAAGAGAAAGCAACAATGAATTAGATAGAATATACAGAAGAATTGCCATATAAGTGATGCAGTTTTGAAAGGAGTTACTTGAAAATGCAGTTTAAAGAACGAGAATTTATTCCAGTGATGCTCGGTGGAGACATCAACACATACAGCGTTGCCCGCGCATTTTATGAGCAGTATCAGGTGAAGTCATATATATTTGGAAAGTACCAGTCAGGGCCAAGTTTTGGCAGTAAGATCATTGAATATCACGCAGATCCTCGCATTGATACGGACGATTATTTCCTGGAGACTGTGAATCGATTTGCAAAAGAACATGCAGATAAGAAAATTGTGCTTGTTGGATGTGGGGACAGTTATGTAGCATTAATTAGTAAACATAAAAGTGAATTGGAGAACAATATTATTGCTCCATATATTGACTTTGAGTTAATGGATAGTCTGCAGCAGAAAGAACTCTTTTATCAGTTGTGTGAAAAGCACGGTGTAGATTACCCGGGAACTTTGATCTATGAACCATCTATGGGAATGGACTTCAAAGTGGATTTTCAGTATCCTGTGATATTGAAACCATCAGACAGCATCAAGTATTGGGAACATCCATTTGAGACACAGAACAAAGTCTATACAATTAAAGATCGCGCTGAATTAGAAAAAGTGATTCAGGATATATATGGAGCGGGTTATCCAGATAAATTGATCATTCAGGATATGATACCGGGAAATGATGAATATATGAATGTGCTTACTGCTTATTCTGACAAGAATGGGGAAGTGAAGATGATGTGTTTCGGTCACGTTCTCTTAGAAGAACATACACCTCACGGAATTGGAAATCATGCGATTATCATCACAGAGCTGCACGAAGATGTGATGATGCGTGTGAAAAAACTGTTGGAAGATCTTCACTATGTGGGATATTCGAATTTTGATATCAAATTTGATAGACGAGATGGAAAATACAAGTTCTTCGAGATTAATACACGCCAAGGCCGAAGTAATTATTATGTGACTGGATCAGGCTTCAACGTTGCGAAATATATCGTAGAAGAATACGTATATGGAAAAGAACTTACTTTTGAGATGGCGAAAGAAGAGCGTTTGTGGTGGGTTGTGCCAAAGGCAGTGGCATTTAAATATGTAAAAGAAGAAGAAAATTTAAATACTCTGCGTAGACTGATTAAGGAAAAGAAAGTAGTGAATCCGATTTTCATGAAAGGGGATTTCAAACCAAGACGTTTCCTTGCGATGACTAAGAATTATTTGAGTCATTTTGTGAAATTTAAGAAATATTATAGCTAGATAGGAGAGCTTCGATGTCAAGAAAATTAGGGGTTATCGGTGGAATGGGACCAGAGGCGACCAATTTCTTTTACGCACGGCTGATTGCGAGAACGAAAGCATCGTGTGATCAAGAACATATTGATACGATTATTCTTAGTCATGCGACTATGCCGGACAGGACGACGGCAATTTTGACAGGAGACAAGGACACATTTTTGAAAGCAATCACGGAAGATGCCAGGAATCTTGAACTGTTGGGAGTGGAAAATATAGCGATTCCGTGCAACACGTCACACTATTTTTATGATGAGATTCAGGCGGCTACGAAGGTTCCAATTATTCATATGATCGATGAAAGTATCAAATATGTTAGAAAAACCTGGCCGGATACGAAGAAAATCGGAGTGATGGGGACTGATGGAACTATACAGGCAGGAACGTATCATCGTGCCTGCGAGAAATATGGGCTTGAGATCGTGACACCAAGTGCCGAGCGTCAGAAAGATGTTATGTCGCTGATTTATGATGATATCAAGTGCGGCAAAGCAGGCGACAGAGGCAAATTTATGCGGACATACGATGAACTGATGGAGAAGGGCTGCGATGCAGTTGTTTTTGCGTGTACCGAGATTTCAGTATTTAAAGAATATTATCAAGTTCCACTGAACTGTGTGGATGCGATGGACATATTGGTCAGAGAAGCCATTATCCGTTCTGGCGCAGAATATCTGGAATAGGAAGAAAAGGAAAGAGGTCACAGATGAAGAAATATAGTTTAAAAGAATATGCAGCACTATTGCAGGAACAAGGTATGGTGAAAGAATTTCATTCCTGTGAAAAGGATGAGGTTATGGTAGAGTATCTTACTTATGATTCTAAACAGGTTGTAGAAGGAACATTGTTTATCTGCAAAGGAGCGGCGTTCAAGGCCGAATATTTGAAAGAAGCTGTGAAAAAGGGAGCAGTTGCCTACATCAGTGAGCAGCGATTCGACATAGGAGAAGAGGTGCCATATCTGTTGGTAGAAGATATCCGCAAGGCGATGCCTCCGATGGCTGAGATGTATAACAATGCTGCATGGAAAGATCTGAAGATTGTTGGAATTGGAGGAACAAAAGGCAAATCTACTTCTGCATATTATATGAAAGCGATTGTAGATGATTACATGGAAGCAACTGGTGGAAAGGAAAGTGCAGTCATTTCGTCGATCGATGTATATGACGGTGTAGTGAAGAAAGAATCACACATCACAACGCCAGAGGCGGTGGAGCTGCAGGAACATTTTCGTCATGCGGTGGACAGTGGAATTTCGTTTTTGGAGATGGAAGTTTCCTCACAGGCATTAAAGTACAATCGAATTGACAATATGAAGTTGGATGTTGGAATTTTCCTGAATATTTCAGAAGACCACATCAGCCCGATCGAGCATCAGGATTTTGAAGATTATTTTTCGTCGAAGCTGCGTATTTTCGCCAGTACCAAGTATGCCGTGGTCAATAAAGATGCGGATTACTCTGAGCGAATTGTCAAAGAGGCCAGTGTATGCGAGAAAGTGCTTACCTTCAGTATGAAAGATGAGAGTGCGGATGTGTATGCATACGATGTGGAAAAAGACGGTCATGAGACTGTATTTCGAGTGCGGACAGCAGAATTTGACGAAGAATTTCGTCTCACAATGCCAGGGTTATTCAATGTGGAAAACGCACTTGCAGTGATTGCGGCAGCTATGCTGCTTGAAATCCCGAAGGAATATATGCACAGTGGACTTTATCGTGCCCGTTCTAGTGGTAGAATGGAACTTTATGCAAGCCAAGATAAGAACGTCATTGCAATTGTAGATTACGCGCATAACAAATTGAGCTTTGAAAAATTATTTTCGTCTACGAGAGATGAATATCCGGATTATCAGATTATTTCGATTTTTGGCTGCCCAGGCAAGAAGGCACTTTTAAGAAGACGCGATCTTGGAACAATCGCAGGACAATATTCGAAGAAAGTATACCTTGTGGCAGAGGATCCAGGATATGAAGCGGTAGAGGATATTTCAAGAGATATTGCACAGTACGTGGAAGCACAGAATTGTCCGTATGTTATGATTGAAGACCGCGGAGAGGCGATAAAGACTGCGATTCAAGAGGCAGAAGGAAAAACAATCTTACTTGTAACAGGAAAAGGAAATGAGACTCGTCAGAAATATGGTTGTGAGTATTTAGACTGTAAATCCGATGTGGAATTTGTAAAAGAGAATCTGGCTGAGTATGATCGAAGACATTAGAGAAAGACAGGAAGTGTTTTGTAACACTTCCTGTTTATTTTCATAGAATAATGGTGATAATTATTTTTTAGAGTCACGAAGAAGTGTGATCAGCTCATACATGAATGCGGCAGTGACATCATTTTTGTCGTGTACATAGTTGTATTCCACAATGTCATACGCGCAAAATGGAAGCAAAGGCATAAGTGTCTCAAAAATCTGCTGAACTTCGGAAATTGTGAAGCCATCAGGCACTGGAACGGAAACACCGGGCATGATTTCTGGATTCATAGAGTCAATGTCAAAGCTCATGTGAATGGCTGGAAGGTGTGACAAGTAGGCCACTGTCTCTGAAAGACAAGTGTCAAGGCCACGCCGCTTGATTTCTTCATAGGTATAGTACCTAATGCCCTGTTCCTTTAAAATAATCTGCTCTGGTGGATCAATGTCGCGAAGCCCGAGCATGACGATGTTTTCAGGTTTTAGTTTAGGTCGATCAGAAAGAAAAGTGGTCAGTCGTTTCTCGCCAAGCCCTAAAAGCGC
The DNA here is from genome assembly GCA_964646135.1 of uncultured Coprococcus sp. Taxonomy (GTDB): domain Bacteria; phylum Bacillota; class Clostridia; order Lachnospirales; family Lachnospiraceae; genus Allocoprococcus. Next base: position 14,015 of record CAZYCT010000004.1, read on the forward strand.
TGCTACAGGCATACCGTGAATATTGCCAGTTACAGTTGTCTGGTCCGTGTTGATGTCTGGATGGGCATCCACCCAGATTAAGCCGATTTCAGAGTGCGTCTGTCTCCAGATATGCTCTGAAGAAGCGGATATAGAGCCCATGACAGAACTGTGGTCCCCAGCGATGAAAAGCGGTGTGTCATTGTTCTGGAATATATGAGAAGCATAAGAAGAAATTTCAGTACAGGTTGCAATCACACTGTTCAGATTTTTAAGATTAGAAAGAGACTCTTCTTCCATTGTGATTTCAGATAGAATTGGGAAATGTAAATCAGGATATTTGTCGGTGAAATAAGATAGACTCTTAGTTAGTCCCTTGTCACCAACACCGTAATGCATCGGGCATCCATAAATGTGCATGATAAAATTCCTCCTTAAATATGTTCGCCGTAAATACACGCTAGGTTGAGTATAACAAATCGTAAATGTGAGTGCAAGGGGTGATTGCTTGAAGTTAGAGACGTTACTGTCAGGAATTGATATCACGGTACTTCAAAGTCAAGACGGATGGGAGAACGTGGAAATCACTGGTGTTGCAAAGGATTCAAGGGTGGTTCAAAAAGGAGAACTATTCGTGTGCATCAAAGGATTTCAAGAAGATGGACACGAACATCTGTGGGAAGCTTACGCGAAAAATGTAGAAGTTTATGTTGTAGAAAAGCGAAGAAATGGGTGTACCATTTTGGAGTTTCCCAAAAAGGCCGTGATTTTGCAAGTAAAAGATAGCCGAGAAGCCTATGCAGTGATGTCTGCAAACTTTTGGAAATGGCCGTCAGAGAGCTTACGTTTAATTGGAATTACTGGAACAAAGGGAAAGACGACGGTCGCGTTTATGATCAAAACACTGCTGGAACAACAGGGGGAGCGCGTAGGAATAATTGGAACTTTGGGTATTTTTGACGGAGAAAAATGGATTCCAGAACGGAATACTACCCCGGATGCCTTTACCATTCACAAGTATTTTGATAAAATGAAAGATAAAGGTTGCAAATTTGTAATCATAGAAGTATCATCCCAAGGAATGAAGCACAAAAGAGTGCATGGTCTTACATTTGAAATCGCGGTCTTTACAAATTTGACAAAAGATCACATAGGACCAGGAGAACATCGCTCCATGGCAGAATATCGTTATTGGAAATCACGATTATTTGAGCAGTGCGAAAAAGGAATCTGTAATTTAGATGATTTGTCATCTGCATATATGTTTCGCAGGAAGCGCTGTAAAAAATATGGTTACACACGGCAGAAAGCATGGTGCCCGATGAGAAAGCTTCCGCTTCAGAATGTGCTAGAAGCAGAAAAGGTGGAAGAGATACAAGAAGAGAAGCAGTTAGCCACACGATTTTGGATTGAGCAAGAACCATTTGAACTAAATATGCCAGGCTTATTTAACGTGGAGAATGCCTTGGCAGCGCTACTTGTGATGAAGTGCCTTTCCTATGATATTTCTACAATGAAAAAGAGTCTTTCGGACTTTTCTGTAAATGGAAGAATCGAAAGAATTAACAATAAATTTAACATAGCATGCTATATAGATTATGCACACAACGGGGAGAGTCTCAAGAAGACACTGACAGCGCTGCGTGCGCATTGTGGTGGGCGGCTGTATCTTGTCTTCGGGTGTGGTGGAAATCGCGGCAAAGATCGACGAAAAGAAATGGGGAAGGTGGCAGGCACTTATGCAGATTATGTTATCATTACCAATGACAATCCAAGATATGAAGATCCGATGCAGATTGCAAAAGAGATTGCAGAAGGCGTGCGAAAAAAAGAGATAAGCTGTGAGATTCTATTAGATAGAAAGCACGCAATAGAGCAGGCAGTGGAACTGGCAGAAGAAAATGATGTTATTATCATCGCCGGGAAAGGGCATGAGAATTATCAAGAAATCAAGGGGATGCGCTGCCCGATGGATGACCATGAGCTTCTGGCAGAAGCATTGAATAAGAGAAAAGAGTGAATAGATAAGATGTACGCAGACGTAATCGTAGATATTACCCATGAAAAAGTAGATAAAATTTTTCAATATAGAATCCCGGATGCTCTAAAAGAGACGCTTCAGATAGGGATGGAGGTTACAGTTCCATTTGGAAAAGGCAATCGGCAAACGAACGGATATATTGTAGGCTTTTCAGAAAAATGTGAGTATGATGAAGAAAAAGTGAAGACGATTTTGGAAATAGCACTTGGCAAAATAGCTGTGGAATCGAAACTGGTGGAACTTGCGGTGTGGATGAAGAAAACTTATGGTGGAACCATGATCCAAGCGCTAAAGACCGTCCTTCCTATCAAGAAAGAGGAGCGCGCGAAGGAAGAACGAATGGTTCGGCGTATCATCAGTGAAGAGGAAGGAAGAGCGAAGAGTGCATATTATCTCAGCAAAAATCAAAAGGCAAGGGCAAGACTGATGGAGGCCTTGTTGGAGGATGCAGAGATTCCGTACACACTTATTAATAAAAAATTGAATATTACGCTCCCTGTAATTAAGGCGTTAGAAGAGCAGGGCGTTTTGGAGATTGTTTCTAAGAGGGTTTATCGCAATCCAGTGAAAGAAAAGATGGCAGTGCCAAAGAACATCGTGTTTAATGAAGAGCAGCAGAACGCGATACAACAGTTTGTAAGGGAATATGATGAAGGAAAGCATGGGACGTATCTTCTCTATGGAGTGACTGGGAGCGGAAAAACAGAAGTCTACATGGAAATGATACAAAAAGTAGTGGATTCTGGAAGACAGGCGATTGTGCTGATTCCAGAGATTGCATTGACTTACCAGACGGTTATGCGTTTTCAGAGAAAATTCGGTGACAGGGTGTCCATTATGAATTCTAGGCTCTCGGCAGGAGAACGCTATGATCAGATGATGCGGGCGAAGGAAGGCAAGATTGACGTTATGATCGGACCTCGTTCGGCCTTATTTACACCATTTCCGAATCTGGGGCTGATTGTAATTGATGAAGAACATGAAAACACATATAAGAGTGAACAAGTCCCAAGATACCATGCCAGAGAGACGGCGGTAGAACGAGCAAGCCTAGAAGGCGCCAGCGTTGTGCTTGGGTCAGCGACACCGTCTCTGGAAGCATTTTATCGATGTGAGATGGGAGAATATACCCTTTTACGATTGAAAAAGCGGACGGCGAAGAGTCAGATGCCGCATGTGCATGTAGAAGATATGCGTGAAGAACTGAAAAAAGGCAACAAATCTATCCTAAGTGACAGGCTGAAGTCGTTGATAGAGCAGCGGCTGAATCAGAAACAGCAAGTCATGCTGTTCTTAAACCGAAGGGGATATGCAGGATTCCTTTCTTGCAGGTCTTGCGGTTATGTAGTAAAATGTCCTCATTGCGATGTTTCCTTATCTTCACATAAGAATGGTAAAATGGTTTGCCACTACTGTGGATACGAGACATTGACGATTAGCACTTGCCCTAAATGTGGTTCTCGCCATGTGGGAGGTTTCCGCGCAGGGACGCAGCAGATTGAAGAACTGGTGAAGAAAGAATTTCCTCATGCACGGGTTTTGCGTATGGATCTGGATACGACGCGGACGAAAGATGGCCATGAACAGATTTTGTCAGCATTTGCCAATGAAGAGGCGGATATTTTGATCGGGACCCAGATGATCGTGAAAGGACACGATTTTCCTAATGTGACATTAGTTGGCATCCTGGCAGCAGATATGTCTTTGTATGCAGAAGATTATCGATGTGCAGAGCATACATTTGCCTTGTTGACACAGGCAGCCGGAAGAGCTGGGAGGGGGAAGAAGCCAGGTGAAGTGGTGATCCAGACTTATAATCCGGAACATTACAGTATACAGACAGCGGCGAAGCAGGATTATGAACAATTCTACCAAGAAGAAATGAAATATCGAGAATTAATGGGGTATCCGCCAGCAGAGCAGATGATGGCGGTTCTTGTGACTGGTGCAGATGAAGAGCATTTGGATACAGGAATGCACTATTTGAAAGAATTTATGGTAAGATTGGCTAGGACAAGAAAGTTTCAGATTATAGGTCCAGCGAGTCCACATGTCGGAAAGGTGAAAGATATTTACCGTCGCATGCTATATATCAAAGCAGAGTCTTATGAAGTACTGATCGATGTAAAAGATCGAACAGAACAATACATAGAGCTAAATCGTGGATTTTCAAATATGAAAATTCAGTTTGACTTTAATCCAATAAATGGATTTTAAAAAACAAAATCAGGAGGAAGAAAAAATGGCAATTAGAGAAATCAGAGTACAAGGCGATGCGGTCTTGACAAAGGTATGTAAGAAAGTGACAAGTTTAAATGAGCGTACAGAGGAACTCATTAATGACATGCTTGAGACTATGTATGAAGCAAATGGAGTTGGGCTTGCGGCACCACAGGTGGGTGTCTTAAAACGCATTGTGGTAATCGATGTGGGAGAAGGACCAATTGTTATGATTAATCCAGAAATTATAGAGACAAGTGGAACACAGACAGGTGATGAAGGATGCCTAAGTGTGCCAGGAAAAGCAGGACAAGTAACTCGTCCAAATTATGTGAGAGCACAGTTTTTAAATGAAGAGATGGAGGAATGCATTATCGAAGGTGAGGAATTACTTGCCCGTGCAATCTGCCATGAATTAGAGCATCTGGATGGTCATCTGTATGTAGAGAAGGTTGAGGGAAGACTGCACGACGTAGAGTACGACGAAGAATAGGAGAAATGCAATGAAAATCATTTTTATGGGAACACCAGAATTTTCGGTGGGGACACTTGCTGCTATAGTAGAAGCAGGTCATGAGGTGGTGCTTGCAGTGACCCAGCCTGATAAACCGAAAGGGCGCGGCAAAGAGATGCAGCACACACCAGTGAAGGAGTTTGCCTTAGAGCACGGTATACCCGTTTATCAACCGGAGAGGGTCAAGCGCCCAGAGTGTATAGAAGAATTGAAGAAATATAAGGCAGATGTGTGCGTGGTAGTGGCATTTGGTCAGATTTTGCCAAAAGAGATTTTGGAGATGACGCCTTACGGTTGCGTGAATGTACATGCTTCGCTGCTTCCAAAGTACAGAGGAGCTGCGCCGATTCAGTGGGCTGTGATTAACGGAGAGACTGTATCTGGTGTGACGACCATGCAGATGGATGAAGGACTGGATACCGGTGACATGCTGGAAAAAATTGAAATTCCACTTAGTCCAAAGATTACAGGGGGAGAACTGCATGATTTGCTCGCAGAAGCGGGGGCGAAGCTTTGCGTGCAGACACTTTCAAAAATGGAAAAAGGAGAGCTTCACCCAGAAAAACAGGGCGATGCGACTACAGCATATGCAAAAATGCTGGATAAGAAATTAGGACAGATTGACTGGAACTGCTCAGCACTTTCCATTGAACGCTTGATTCGTGGACTGAATCCATGGCCGAGCGCCTACACAACCTGGAGAGATAAAACCATGAAGATTTGGGAAGCGGATGTGGTGGATGGACAGACAGAACAAGCTCCAGGAACAATCGTTGAAGTGACAAAGAAATATTTCCTTGTGCAGACTGGTGAAGGCCTTTTACGCGTGGATGCATTGCAGATTCCAGGAAAAAAACGCATGGAGACAGATGCATTTTTGAGAGGTTATCAAGTTGAAGAAGGGGAACATCTAGGATAGAAAGGAGCTATTGTAACACATGTATTATCCAATGTATTATGATCCAACATATATTCTGATATTGATTGGTGTTGTGGTTTCCATGCTTGCCTCATCCAGAGTGAAATCGACTTATGCAAAGTATAATAGAGTCAGAAACCACGCTGGAATTACAGGTGCAATGGCGGCGCAGCAGATCTTAAGACAGGCTGGGATTTATGACGTTTCTGTACAGCATGTTGCAGGAGAATTGACCGATCATTATGACCCGAAGAACAAGGTACTTCGTCTTTCGGATTCCACATATGGTTCTACTTCTGTGGCAGCACTAGGGGTGGCAGCACACGAATGTGGACATGCGATTCAGCATGCCACCAATTATGTACCTCTTTCACTTCGCAGTATGTTGGTGCCAGTGGCAAACTTTGGCTCTCAGATTTCGTGGCCGTTAATCGTAGTGGGACTTTTTATGAACGGAAATATGTCGGTCTTATTGATCGATGTGGGAATTTTACTGTTTACTTGTGCAGTGGCTTTTCAGATTGTGACACTGCCGGTGGAATTCAATGCGTCATCCAGAGCACTGCGGATATTGGGCGCATCTGGACTTTTGTATGAAGACGAAGTGGGAAAGGCAAGAAAAGTATTACATGCGGCAGCGCTCACATATGTGGCGAGTGCAGCATCTGCAATTTTACAGCTTTTGAGATTGCTTATATTGACAAGAGGAAGAAGAAATGACGACTAAGACAGGTGAAAGAGAGCTTGCACTTGCAGTGCTGCTTGAGATAGAAAAAGGGGAAAAGAGCCATTTGGTTCTGCGAAGTGTGCTAGAAAAGTATCAATACTTGACAAAACAGGAACGAGCATTTTTGACACGCATTGTGGAGGGAACGGTAGAACGGCGCTTGGAGCTGGATTACATGATCAATCAGTATTCGAAAGTAAAAGTAAATAAGATGAAGCCAGTGATCCGCAATATTCTGCGCCTTGCGGTTTATCAGATGAAATATATGGATCAGGTGCCAGATGCGGCGGCGTGTAATGAGGCAGTAAAACTTGCCGTTCAAAAGGGATTTGGCAATCTGCGAGGCTTTGTAAATGGAGTGCTTCGCAATATTGCAAGAAATTTAGAGAAAATAGAATATCCTAAGTCGGAAGACACAGTGTCTTATCTGTCTGTAAAATATTCAATGCCAGAATGGATTGTGCAAATGTGGCTGAAAGACTATGGCACAGAGAAGACGGAAGAAATTCTCGAAGGATTTTATATAGAGCGTCCGACGACAATCCGTGTAAATGAAAATCAGATTTCCAGAGAAGAGTTGACAGAAAAACTGCAGTCAGAAGGTGTCAAAGTAGAAAAACACTCCTTTTTGCAGTCTGCACTGTTGATTTCAGGTTATGATTATCTGGGAGCCTTGGATAGTTTTTGTCAGGGAGATTTCCAGATACAGGATGCCGCTTCGATTCAGGTTGCGGAAAGTGCCGGCATCAAAGAAGGAGATTATATCATCGATGTATGCGCGGCTCCAGGTGGGAAAGCGCTTCATGCAGCACAGATTTTGAACGGCACAGGTTTTGTGGAAGCTAGAGATCTGACAGCATACAAAGTGTCGCTGATTCAGGAAAATATTTGGCGAATGGGATTTTCTAACATCGAGGCAATTCAGCAGGATGCTACGGTGTTTGATGAAGCATCGGAAGAAAAAGCAGATATCGTCCTTGCAGATCTTCCGTGCTCTGGACTTGGAGTATTGGCAAAAAAGACAGATTTGAAATACAAAATGACAGCCGAGACACAGAAAGAAGTGGCGGACCTGCAAAGACAGATTTTGGGTACGGTGCATCGATATGTGAAGCCAGGCGGTGCCTTGATTTACAGTACTTGCACGATTTGTAAGTCTGAGAATGAGGAAAACGTGAAATGGTTTGTGGAAAACCATTCGGATTTTGAACTGGAGTGGGAAAAACAGATTTTTCCAGGAAGAGAGACGGATGGATTTTTCATTGCAAAATTCAGTCGAAGGAGTTTGTAATACAGATGGGAAAGAAAGATATTGCGTCGCTGTCTTTTGAGGAATTGAAAAAAGAGATGGAAATGATTGGAGAGAAGGCATTTCGGGCAAAGCAGATTTATGAATGGCTTCATAAAAAACTGGTGGATGAATTTTCTGAAATGAGCAATCTTTCCAAAACGCTTCGAGAGAAATTGGAAGAAGGATATGAGATTCCAAAAGTAGAGATGGTGACGCGGCAGATTTCAAAAATAGATGGGACAAATAAATTTTTGTTCTGCCTTGGTGATGGAAATATGGTGGAAAGTGTTTTGATGAAATATAAACACGGAAATTCTGTGTGCATTTCATCGCAGGTGGGTTGCCGGATGGGGTGCCGTTTCTGTGCATCTACTTTGGATGGGCTGGAGCGAAACTTATCTGCCTCCGAGATGCTGCGGCAGATTTATCAGATTCAGAAAATTAGTGGGGAGCGTGTCTCGAATGTAGTTGTGATGGGAACAGGGGAACCCCTTGACAATTATGATAATTTTCTTCGGTTTATATATATGCTCAGCGATGAAAATGGGCTGCACATCAGTCAGAGAAATATAACAGCATCTACTTGTGGAATTGTTCCGAATATTCGGAAACTTGCAGAGGAACAGCTTCAGATTACGCTTGCACTTTCTTTGCATGGCTCAAATCAGGAAAAGCGTAAAGCTTTGATGCCTGTTGCAAATAAGTATGCGCTGTCAGAGGTTCTGGAGGCCTGTGACTATTATTTTGCAAAAACAGGGAGAAGAATTACATTTGAATACAGTCTTGTTCATGGGGTGAACGATACGAGAGAAGATGCAGAAGAATTGGTTGAAATTTTAAAGCCAAGGAATTGTCATTTGAACTTAATTCCGGTTAACCCAATCAAGGAAAGAGACTATCAGAAACCGGACAAAAAAAGTGCGGAGAATTTCAAAAATAAACTTGAAAAAAACGGCATAAATGTTACTATTAGAAGAGAAATGGGTTCCGATATTGACGGAGCCTGTGGGCAGTTACGACGGAAGACGATGCAAGGAGTATAGACATGAAAGTATTTTCCATAACGGATGTGGGAAGAATCCGACAGATGAATCAGGATTATGTATTTGCAACAGATGAGCCCCTTGGTTCACTTCCAAATCTGCTAGTGGTTGCAGATGGAATGGGTGGACACAAGGCTGGAGATTTTGCGTCAAAATTTACCGTTGAAACATTGAAAGAAGAATTAAAGCTCTCTGTGAAAGAAAACCCAGAGGAAGTTTTAAAAGATGCAGTTCAGACAGCGAATCATAAGTTGATTCAGACAGCAGAGACAGATGTGAAGCTGGATGGAATGGGAACTACATTGGTGGCTGCAACAGTGATTGACCATACCCTACATTTTGTCAATGTTGGTGATAGCCGCTTGTATTTGATTAACAAGACAATTAAACAATTGTCAAGAGATCATTCTTTGGTAGAAGAGATGCTAAGGCTGGGTGGAATCAGTGAGGAAGAAGCAAAGAATCATCCAGATAAGAATATCATCACAAGGGCTATCGGAGTGAAGGAAGATGTGGAAGCGGATTACTATGAATTCGCATTGAAAAAGGGAGATGTCATTCTGATGTGCACAGATGGTTTGTGCAATATGGTGAGTGAAGATGAAATTTTTGCAATTATAAAGGGCGCAAGAGACATTGTGGAAGCAGGACAATTATTGATCGATCGCGCGAATGAGAATGGTGGAAAAGATAATATTGGAGTTGTTCTTGCACAGCCATTTTCTGATGAGGTAAGTATATGGTAAAAGATGAAGTTATTTTAAACGACCGATATGTTGTATTGAGCAAGCTTGGCGCAGGCGGGATGGCCGATGTGTATAAGGGCAGGGATTCCATGCTGAACCGTCTCGTGGCAATCAAGGTGCTCAAGAAAGAGTATCGTGAAAATAAGGATTTTGTTAGAAAATTTATATCAGAGGCTCAGGCCGCAGCAGGTCTGATGAATCCGAATATTGTGAATGTATATGATGTGGGAGAGGACAGGGGTCTCTACTACATGGTCATGGAACTTGTAGAAGGGATTACTTTAAAAGAATACATTCAGAAGAAAGGCAGACTTACGACACGAGAAGTTTTGAGTATTGCGATTCAGATGTGTACTGGTGTGGAAGCTGCACACAGTCACAATATTATACACAGAGATATTAAACCACAGAATATTATGATTTCCAAAGAAGGAAAGGTAAAAGTGACGGATTTTGGTATCGCAAGAGCTGTGGATTCCAACACAATCAGCTCGGGCGCGATGGGGTCTGTACATTATGTGTCTCCAGAGCAGGCACGAGGTGGATATTGTGATGCTAAGAGCGATATCTATTCTGTTGGTATCACGATGTATGAGATGATTACTGGTCGTGTACCGTTTGATGGAGATTCTACAGTGAGTGTGGCAATGAAGCATCTGCAGGAGAATTTAGTTCCTCCGTCACAGTATGCGCCAGATATTACGAGGGCGTTGGAGAGAATCATTTTAAAATGTACACAGAAGAGCCCAGAGCGGCGTTATGCGTCGACTACACTCTTAATCCAAGATTTGAAGCGCGCATTAGTGGATCCTTCCGGTGCATTTGTAGAGATGACTCCAATTCGAAATACAACGGGCGATACCGTGATGATTTCATCAGACGATTTGCGCAGACGCACGGGTTCAAAATATGATCCGTATGAAGACGATGACTATGATTACGACGATGATGATGACTACGATGATGATGACGATGAGTCTGATGAAGACTATGATGATAGAAGGAACCGCTCAAGAACAGGCACATCTGGTGGAAATCGCAGAGGAAAGACGGCAGAAGTAGACCCGAATATGAACAAGATGATGAAGATCCTTACTGGTGTCGCTGTGGCAATCGTTGTATTGATCCTTGCTCTTGTCATTGGAAATGCGGCGGGCGTTTTCAAGTTTGGCGGTAATCAAGGAACAGAGGTAAAACAAGAAGAAGCGAACATAGAAGTGCCGAATCTTCTCGGGGAAAAAGAAGCTGTTGCGAGAAAGATGTGTGAAAATAAAAATCTGGTCATGACAGTTGTAAGCCAGAAGCGCTCTGAAGATGGCAAGTACAAAGAAGGCGAAGTCATGGAGCAGAGTATTGAAGCTGGAGAACTTGTATCTAAGAAGACAGAGATTGAAGTTGTCATCTGCTCAGGAGCAGAGGAAGTGACGATGCCAGAAGTGGCTGGATCTACGCAGGAAGAGGCGGAGAAGGCTTTAAAAGATCTGGGATTTAAGTCATCGAATATCGAGATTCAGATGGAATACAGCAGTGAGTATGATAACGGTGAAGTAATTGGGACTACACCTCAAGCTGGGGAGAAAGTAACAATAGATACGAAAGTTGTCATCATTATCAGCAAAGGAGCCGAGAAGGTTAAAGTTCCAAATCTAGAAGGAATGACTGTTGAAGAGGCAAAGAAGGCCCTTGCCGATGCGAAGCTGACAGACGGTGGAGCAACAGAGGAATATAGTAATACTGTAGAGGCAGGTAAGATCATTAGTCAGAATGTAAAGAAGGACAAAAAGGTTGATTCTGGAACAAGTGTTGGATATGTTGTCAGCAAGGGCAAGGAACCAGCGACAACAGTAGCAGTGCCAAATGTGACAGGAAAATCTCTGGCAGATGCAATCAATGCATTAAAGAATAAGGGATTATACTACAAAGAAGTGCAGGCAGACAGCCCTTCGCCTTCGGGAATTGTCGTAGAAGTAGATCCAGGTGAAGGAACTTCTGTAGAGATTGGAAGTACAGTGACACTTTATGTAAGTAATGGTTCTGGAGCCGGTTCTGGAGAAGATGGAGGAACAGGTTCAGAAGGCAGCACTGGAAATAATGGTCAGAATTAAGAAGGACGATTATGCAGGGACGAATTATAAAAGGAATTGCAGGATTCTACTACGTGTGTGACGTAGTAGAATCCTCTGTTTATGAATGTAAAGCAAAAGGTGTATTTCGCAAAGAAAAGATCAAACCATTGGTGGGAGATTTGGTTGAATATGAGATCTTGGACGAGGAGGAGAAGAAGGGAAATATCATTGACATCCTTCCTCGAAAAAGTGAGCTTATCCGGCCAGCGGTGGCAAACATTGATCAAGCATTAGTTGTGTTTGCAGTGACGAAGCCAAAGCCGCATTTTAATTTACTGGATCGCTTTTTAGTTTCGATGGAACAGCAGGGAATACCGGTAGTTATCTGCTTTAACAAGGAAGATATTGCAGATGAGGATGACATTGAAAAGCTTCGTGATATCTATGAAGCCAGTGGATATAGGGTTATTTTCACCAGCGCAGAAAAGCAACAACATATAGACGAAGTGCGAAGTGTTTTAAAGGGTAAATTAACAACCGTAGCAGGACCTTCGGGGGTAGGAAAGTCTTCTTTGATCAATTGTCTTCAGAACAATGTAAATATGGAGACAGGAAGCATTAGCCAGAAGATTGAGCGAGGCAAGCACACGACAAGACATTCTGAGCTAATCAGAATCGATGAAGACACATATATTATGGACACGCCAGGATTTTCATCTTTATATACGAATAATTTGGAAAAAGAAGAATTGAAGTATCATTTTCCCGAGTTTGAAGTGTATTTAGATCAATGCAGATTTCAAGGGTGTAATCATGTGAGCGAGCCCGGCTGTGCGGTGAAAGAGGCGTTAAAAAATGGTAAGATTCATACGGTGCGCTATGATGATTATTTAGAAATGTATAAGGAATTAGAGCAAAAGGAGAAGAGGAGGTATTGATTATGGAATGTATTTTAGCACCATCAATTCTTGCGGCGGATTTTACGAGACTGGGGGAAGAAATTAAAGCAACAGAGATGGCAGGTGCAAGATATTTGCATTATGATGTAATGGACGGAATATTCGTGCCAAGCATTTCATTTGGTATGCCGGTGTTGGCATCCATCAAGAAAACAACTGGTCAGATTGTAGATGTGCATCTGATGATCACAGAGCCAATCCGCTATGTAGAAGAATTTGTGAAGGCTGGGGCAGATTTGATCACAGTACATTATGAAGCCTGTAAGGATGTGAAGGCAACCATTGCCAAGATAAAAGAACTGGGTGTGAAAGTGGGAATTTCTATTTGTCCTGAAACACCAGCTGAGGTGCTTGATGAATATCTGGCTGACGTGGATATGGTTCTGGTTATGACGGTACATCCTGGATTTGGCGGGCAGAAGTTAATTCCAGAATGTCTGGATAAAGTTCGGGAAATTCGAAAAAAACTGACACAGATGGGTCTAACGACAGATATCCAGGTTGACGGTGGCGTTTATACGACAAATGTGAGAGAGTCGTTGGAAGCAGGAGCCAATATTATTGTGGCTGGTTCAGCAGTTTTCAAAGGAGAGCCGGCAGAAAATGTAAAGGCATTTTTGGAGATATTTAAAGATTATGAGTAGTACAGTGATTGTCAGTGGGGGATACATAGAGGAAGGATTTGTAGAAGAAATCCTTTCGCAGCATGAAGGTGCGAATGTGATTGGCGTAGACAAGGGGATGGAATATTTATACCATCATGGTATTTTGCCACAGTACATTGTGGGAGATTTTGACAGTGTTGATCAAGAGGTGATCCACTATTATCGGACTGAGACTAAAGTGGCGATTCGAGAGTACAATCCAATCAAAGATGCAACGGATACAGAGAATGCAATTCGTCTTGCATTGACTCTCGGAAGCAAGGAAATCTACATTCTTGGTGCAACAGGAGGAAGAATTGATCATCTGTGGGCAAATATTCAGACGCTTAGTGTGGCTTGTAAAGCAAATGTGAAAGCCTATATTCTGGATAAAAGAAACAAAATCATGGTTATTGATAAGCCGTGTACCCTTAAAAAGTCGGAAGCCTATGGAAAATATTTGTCTATTTTTTCTTTGGATGGAGAAATATTTGAATTCAGTCTCAGAGGGACAAAGTGGCCGCTAGAACATCATACGTTGAGACCACTTGACAGCTTAACAGTGAGCAATCAATTTCAGAGCGAAGAAGTGGAAATTGATTTCCCAAGTGGTTTGCTGGTGGTCATGGAGACGAGAGATTAGTGTAAGAATATCATATCGTTAAAATTCGTAAACGGAGGCTATGTCCTCCGTTTATTTTTTTACGGCAAAAGCGATTCATTTATTTTATGAGAATCCGGAAATGACGTTTGAACAGGCAACGATTCCATATTCACTGCCACAGCTCGGAAAGAAAGCGGTGCATATTTCTGTGCCAACCACAAGTGGAACGGGGTCTGAGACAACGTCTTGTGCTGTGTTTATAGATACGAAAACAAAGACAAAGAAACTTTTATGTAGGTGCGCATGAATCTTACGCAGAGATAGCAAAAAGACTTGGCTGCAAAGGTGATACAAGAGAATTGACGCAGGCACTTGTGGATAGAGAACCTATCCTGTCATTGTGTAGTTCTATAAGTACTTAAATACAAAAGGATGGAAGAAATCGCACAAACCAAGCGATGACTTTCATCCTTTTTATGATAAGTCAGAATAGCAATCCATTATTCTGTGAGAAATTTGTCGAGTTCTTGTTCCACTTCTTTTCGCACTTTAATCTTTGGATTGTTAATCAGTGTTCCGCCAGCGATGACCATTTCCACATGACGCAGGGCACGAAGATCTTCCAAAGGATTTTGAGAAGTGACAATCATATCTGCATATTTGCCAACAGCGATACTTCCTGTGAGGTCGCTGATGCCAGCCATTTCGGCGCTCAGGGCAGTCGCTGTATGGAGAGCAAATGAGTTAGAAACTCCTACATATTTATGGAAATAATATAGTTCTCTCCAAAAATCATATTGTGTAATCCAAGGACAGCCTACATCATTTCCAAGTACGACGGGAATGTTGTTTTCTAAAGCTGCTTTAGCACATGCAATGATTCCCTCAAATACAACGTTGCCATTATATTGTTCAACTTCTGTTGCATTTGTAATTGTGCGGTCAAACAATGCATAAGGAAGCGCAGGCGAAATGGTTGTACAGAGGAATGCACCTTTTTCTTTAAAAAGTTCTATCATATTTTCATCTAATTTTGCGCCATGCTCAATAGAGTCGACACCATTTTCCAGTGCAACGCGAACACCTTCTGGAGATTCCACGTGGGCGGCAACCAGATATCCTTCTTCATGGGCTTTCTCGCAGACGGCACGAACCATGTCGGGAGCCATCTTTAATTCTCCAGGGACACCTTTTTCTTTCGCGTCAAGCACACCGCCAGTAATCATTAACTTTACAAAGTTCACATTTTCTTTCTTTGATGTCTCTAAATGCTGCAATGCATCGGAGATATTTTCGGCGGCTATAGCGACAGAACCAGCCATGTGTCCGCCAGGAACAGAGATTCCTTGGTTGGCGGCGAGGATTCTTGGACCGACTTTCTTGCCACCAAGGATATCATCGCGAAGCTTTGTGTCGAAATCTCCAATTCCACCGAGTGTACGAATTGTGGTAACTCCACTGTAAAGTTCATCTTTTGCAAAACCACTGACCATTTTATAGGCAAGAGCCTTTGTAAGTGGAGTGGACAAAATGGTTCGCACTAATTTTTCATTGTCGCGTTGCTTCTTTTGCGGTTTACCGTTTCCAGCAAGATGTACATGCATATTGATCAAACCAGGCATGATATATTTCCCTTGAAGATCAATCATTTGATAACCGTCTAAGGCAGAATCGGCAGGGACAATAGCTTCGATTTTCTCTCCGCTTGTTAAGATGCAAAGACCTTCTTGTACCTCCATATCCTTGGTTCCATCGAGTATTTTGCCATTGATGAATGCGTATTTCATTGGATTACCTCCTGCGTTGTGTAAATAGATTATGATATAGTTATAGCTCAAAAAGTCAATAAATTCAATGCACATAGCCGTATGTTTTTTGAACAGACTTAATTTTTGTAAAGCATTTGGAAGAAATAGAGGTTGCCCAATAATAAAAAGAAAATTATAATATATCGTATGAACGAATAAACAAAGGAGATGTATTCATGAGTGAACAAAAAGTGTTAGCAGTGATAGCTGGAGCCACAATTACGGAGAAAGATCTTACAGATTATATGAATAGCCTTCCGGAAGAAAATCAAGGCTATAAGACAAATCCAAGATTCAGACAGCATTGTTTGGATCAGATGATCAATCATCGTGTTTTCTGGAAGTTGGGAGAAGAATTAGAACTGGAGAAAACAGAAGAATTTAAGGTGATTATGGAAGATGCTAAGAAAGATGTGCTTGCACGTCTGGCTATGGGAAAAGCATTAGAAGGTATAACGGTATCAGACGAAGAAATCGAGACTTACTATAAAGAAAATCCGGAAGAATTTGAAGATGAAGGAACCGTACATGCAAAGCATATTCTTGTACGTGATGAGGAAAAATGTCGTGAGTTGTTAGCAATAATTGAAAATGGTGAGAAATCATTTGAAGATGTAGCAAAAGAAAGCTCAGAGTGTCCGTCTGGACAAAGAGGCGGAGACCTTGGATCATTCGGAAAAGGACAGATGGTAAAAGAATTCGAAGATGCAGCTTTTGAGGCAGAAATCGGTGCTGTTGTAGGTCCTGTTCAGACTCAGTTTGGTTATCATTTAATCAAGGTGGAAGGCAAAGAAGAGTCTACAATGGAGACATTGGACGAAGTAAAAGATGAAATCAGAGAAGAATTGATGCGAGCAAAGCATTCGGATGCATTTAGCAAAAAAGTTGCAGAATTAAGAGAAAAATATCTTGAAAAATAAAAAAAGTGAGCCACATAGATCTAGGAGCCTTGTCCTCGGGTCTATGTGGCCTTTTTATGTTAGGAAAGGTATTTTAATCTAAGGTGATAAAGGTGAGCTCGTGTTCTTCGGCATAGGCCTCCGCAGAGGAACCCTTGTGTCCACGTATAACCATCTCTGGTGTGACTGGAAAGGCCAGTTTTCCAATTGTGGCTGAGGCATTGTGGACAGTAACACTTGTTAAGTTCTCGCAATCTTTAAAAGCATAGTTTCCGATTGTGTGTACATTATCCGGAATGTCGACTGCTGTTAAACTATCACATGACTCAAAAGAACATAAATCAAGGCAGAACACATGCTCAGGAATCTCAACAGAGGTCAAATGGCTACAGCCCTTAAATGCATATTCACCGATATATTCCATTGAATTAGGAATATGTACTTCACTTAAATTACAGCATCCTTCAAAAACCCCACGTCTGAGAGCGTGTACCGTTGATGGAATGGTTACTGTTTTTAATCCGGAACATCCTTTGAAAAGGAAATCTATCAGAATTTCAACAGGTGGTATATGAACTTGTTCTAAGCTTTGACAATCTTGGAAAGCATATTTGCCGAGCTCTGTAACAGTGGCAGGAATTTCAATTTCTGACAAACAAGGACATTTTAAAAATGCATTTTCATCGATTACTGTCACAGAATCTGGAAGTTTTACAGTTGTCAAGTTTTCACAGTTTGCAAAAGCAAGTCTTCCAATCTTGGTTACAGAGTCAGGAATCACAA
This sequence comes from uncultured Coprococcus sp., assembly GCA_964646135.1. GTDB lineage: Bacteria > Bacillota > Clostridia > Lachnospirales > Lachnospiraceae > Allocoprococcus. The sequence continues at coordinate 31,258 of CAZYCT010000004.1, forward strand.
TTTCTTTCAAACTCTTACAACCGTCAAAGGCACATAAACCAATACGAGTTACGGAAGTTGGAATCTCAACTGTAGTTAAGGCGCAACAATCTGTAAAGGTACATTCATCAATTACAGTGACTGAGTCTGGAATATGGATACTCTTTAAACTTGTACAGCCGTTGAATGCATATCTTTCTATCGTTTGAATAGAGTCTGGAAGAGTAATTTCTGTCAGACTTATACATTCAGAAAATGTATTTTCTCCAAGTGTAGTGAGTGTGTCAGGCAAATTGACATTTTTTAAAAGATGACAACCGTCAAATAGTCCATCGCCTATTTGCGTTACACTGGAAGGAATACTCACACTGGCAAGACGTTTTTGATCGGCAAATACATAGTCTCCAATTTGCGTTACAGTGTAGGCGTTGTCGTCGGCATCGACAATAGTCTCAGGAACTACGATTGTTCCAGTGAGAGGGCGCTGTGTCCCGATGATTTTTGCTGTGTTGTTTTCTTGTGGCTCAAATATGATCCAACTTTTTTTCGCTTTCATTGCAAATCCTCCGTATACTTTTAATTTATTTCATTTTTATTTTTATCAAAATATACTTGCCAATCATTTTTGCCTTTTTCTGTTAAATATGGATACAAGCTGTCTGCCAAAGCATCAAAAAAAGTAAACGATGAAAAAACGTCGTCATAAGTTGGGGAATTGTTGATATACCATGTTACGTGAATGACAATCAAGTGTAAAGCTAGATTGGTATATTTGCCCACAGGGATATCATTTCGCAATATTCCATTGTTGACTAAAGCTTTAAAACTCCTGAGATAGTAATAGTACAACTGTTCACGTACACGAAACTGGCGAACGCGTGCAGTGTCAAAGGAGCTGGCAAGAACGAGCATATTTTTGAAATAGAACATGTATTTTAGACAAGTGTCATTGAGAGATTTAAAACGATCTAACAATACCTCGAGAGTATCATCTGTACTCAGTGCGTAATCTTGAAAGATGTCTTTATAGACATCCTGCATACAAGTCATGATTAAATCTTCCTTTTTGTTAAAGTGATAACTTAGATTACCAGGACTAATGTTGCAGGCATGAGCGATGTCGCGCAATGTAATCTTATCGTATTCATTTTCGGCAAATAAAGTTTTCGCAGTTTCGATAATTTTATCTCTTGTAGAGGACATCTTTTCACATCCTTTTGTTTAAATAATAGTATATTTTAATATGATAACATATTTGAAATAGAAGAACAAGGATAAGAATTAAGTATTAGGTATTGACAAGTATAGCGCAGTGCTATACTATTGCGAATAGGACATAAGAACTAGAACAATAACGTTTAAAAACAAAGCGATTCATTAAAAAAATAGGCTATTTGTCTAGTTATATAGGAGATTGATAATATGAAAAAGGATATAATTGCTAATGTCATCGTTGGCAGTAACAATTGTACTTTACAAAAAACATAAACTTGGGTAAAATGCTGAAAATTCTGAAAATTAAGCAGATGGACGAATAATCGTCCATCTGCTTTTTTTCTTGAAAAATGGGAAAATAGCAGAAAAGAGAGTATGGGATATGCAACCTAAAATATTGTGAAAAATAACGAAATATTAGAACCTATATTGGCATATATTGACACATATACATGCGAATGTTAATATACAGATATATAGTTCGGATGTCCTAAAACTGAACACACTGATGAAAGTGTACAATCAGAGGAAAAGGTATGTTATGTCAATGGAAAGGAGAGAAAAGATGGCAACAATTAGAGAAACAGTGTATGAAGCAATTGCTAATGCGATGAAAGTAGACGTCAATACGCTTACGGACGATACGATATGACAGCAGCAAAACCACAGGGACCAAACGTAGAAGTTATGTGTGCAGGAGATATAATTCTGATTGATGGAGCAGCTGTAAAAGCACCAACACTCATCATCAGAGGAACT
>CAZYCT010000005.1:0-5478 GCA_964646135.1 uncultured Coprococcus sp.
GCATGTAACCGCTATGGAACAAAGAAAATGGTACTTATTTCCACAGACAAGGCGGTGCGCCCGACCAATATTATGGGAGCTTCCAAGCGTCTGTGCGAATTGATCGTGCAGGCATTTGCACAGTTCTCGAAGACAGAGTACGCAGCAGTGCGCTTCGGAAATGTATTGGGAAGTGACGGAAGCGTGATTCCATTATTTAAAAAACAGATCGCAGAAGGAGGACCGGTGACGGTTACTCATCCAGATATTATTCGTTATTTTATGACGATTCCGGAAGCCGTGAATCTGGTACTTCAATGTGGTGCGCTCGCACAAGGCGGTGAAGTCTTTATCCTGGACATGGGAAAACCGGTTAAGATTGCAGACCTTGCGAAGAAAATGATTCGGTTAAGTGGCTTGAAACCAGGAGTAGACATTGAGATTAAGTTTACTGGACTTCGTGCGGGAGAGAAGCTCTATGAAGAACTTCTGATAGATGATGCAAGTCTGAAAAAGACAACGAAAGACAGAATCTTCGTGGCGCGTCAGAAATGCGTGAATGGGCATCAACTCTGCACAGACATTCAACAACTGATTGACAGCGCATTTCAAGAAGATCCGGATATCCGGAAGAAAGTACAGAAATTAGTGCCAGAATATACAATCAAACAAAATCAGTAAAAGGAGCATCAGCGTGAGGTGATCTCCCAAAAGTTAGATTTTTAGGTCTAACTTTTGGGGGCGGTTCAGCGGATGCTTCTTTTTTAAAACAAAATTCGAGGAGATTCGGTAAAATTCGAGGAAATTCGGGGAGATTCGAGAAAATTCGGGGAAATTCGAGGAAATTCGGTAAAGTTCGAGGAGATTCGGGGAGATTCGGTAAAGTTCGAGGGGATTCGGTAAAATTCGAGGAGGTTCGAGGAAGTTCGAGGGGAATCGAGGAGATTCGGTAAAGTTCGAGGAAGTTCGGTAAAATTCGAGGAGGTTCGAGGGGATTCGGTAAAGTTCGAGAAAATTCGGCGAAATCCGAGAAAAATCGGTAAAGTTCAAGAAAATTCGGCGAAAATCGAGGAAAATCGAGAAAGTTCGGTGAAATTCGAGCGATTTCGAGGAATATCGAGAAAAAGGGACAAAAAAATATAAGAAAAATCTTGATTCTATACCTTGCTTTTTTTGTGAATTAGAGCCATAATAGACTTAGCGTGGTGGCATTAAAAAATACCCCGGGGGGGGGTAATGGTTTTAATGCCGATTTTGTGTCTGGAATTTGAGACAGTTATTAGATATAGATGAATAGAATATAGAAGATATATTGGAGGAATAGAGATGGCGTTGGACGTGTTTTCTAAGAGGAAACGAGGACTAGGAGAAATGCTGGTGCATGAAAAGCTGATTACGCAGGAACAGCTAGAGCGGGCATGCGAAGCAAAGAAACATAGTGACAAGAAGTTGAGCGAGATTCTTGTAAGTATGGGATTTATTAGTGAAGAAGTACTTACAACTGTGTTATCTAAACAGTTAAATACAGAACTTGTTTCTATCGCCACAAAACAGATTGATGACGAAATTATTTCCATGGTAACAGGACAAGTGCTTCGTAAACATACGATGATTCCATTTGAATATAAAGCAGGGGATCCAAATACTGTCCGAATTGCGATGGCAGATCCGATGAATCTGGAAGCACTAGACGATTTTACAATTATTACAGGACTTCAAGCAGAGGCATGTCTTGCGACAAACCGTGAGATTATGATGGCTCTCGATAAGTATTATGGGAATGCAGAAGCATTAAGTGCTGCGGAGCAGTATGCAAAAGAGCGTCAGCAACAGATTGAAGAGGGCGAAGAAAGTGCGGAGAATGAGGACGTTAATAATTCACCGATTGTAGTTCTTGTAAAATCTATGATTGAGCAGGCGGCCAGACAGAGAGCTTCCGATATTCACGTAGAAGCCTTGCAGAATAAAGTACGTGTGCGTTACCGTATCGACGGTGCATTATATGAGAAGATGAGCTATGATATACATTTGCTTCCAGCGATCATTGCACGTATTAAAATTATCGGTGGTATGGATATTTCTGAAAAGCGTAAGCCACAGGACGGTCGTATCACAATGGTTGTTGACCGTCGTGAGTATGATATTCGTGCGTCGATTCTTCCAACTGTATATGGTGAGAAAGCCGTAATGCGTCTTGCGCTCAAGAATGCAATGACAAGAGATAAAAGTGAGCTTGGACTGAAACCACGCGAGCTTGAAAAATTCAACCACATTCTCGCGAATCCGCATGGAATTATCTTAGTAACGGGACCAACGGGATCTGGTAAGTCTACGACACTTTATACAGCACTCAGCGAGTTGAATAAGGAAGATGTGAATATCATCACCGTTGAGGATCCAGTCGAAGCCAATGTAGATGGAATCAACCAGGTACAGGTGAATCCAAAGGCAGAACTTACCTTTGCAAATGCACTTCGTTCGATTCTGCGTCAGGACCCGGATATCATTATGATTGGAGAGATTCGAGATGCAGAGACTGCTGGAATTGCAGTACAGGCATCTATCACAGGACATTTAGTAGTAAGTACTTTACATACAAACAGTTCGGCTGCGACCATTACCCGTCTGATTGATATGGGAATTGAAAGTTATCTGATTGCGGATTCTGTTGTGGGTGTTATCGCACAGCGATTGGTAAGAAGGCTTTGCCCAGAGTGTAAGAAAGCAAGATTGGCGACTGACACAGAGAAGAAGTTGATGCATATCGATACAGAAGAGGACATTACAATCTATGAACCTTGTGGTTGCCCGAAATGCGCGGAGACTGGGTATTATGGACGAATCGGTGTCTATGAGATCATGGAGATTTCACCAGAGATGAAGCGGATTATTTCCGGCATGGAAGGAACAGAAGCAATTAAGAATCAAGCATTGAAAGATGGAATGCATACCTTACGTATGAGCGCGGCGGAGTATGTACTTGATGGAACGACATCTATATCAGAGATGCTTCGCGTATCATTTGAAGAATAAACGGAGGAAAACCCAATGGACAAATTGAATCTGAAAGAGATTATGGAACGTGCAGTTGGTTACAATGTATCGGATATCCATATTACAGTTGGAAAGCCAGTAATGTTCCGAATCGATGGGGAATTAACAGAAACTGACAGTGAAATTATCAAGCCTAAGGATGTGGAAGAACTTGCATATCCATTGTTTAAAGATAATGCTCGCCTTGTAGAAGAGTTCCATACAAACGGAGAAATTGACTTTGCACAGTCTACAGAGGATGGGAATCGATTCCGTGTGAATGTATTCCATCAGAGAGGCAGTATGGCAATGGTTATGCGTCTTTTGCCACAACATGTTCCGACACCAGAAGAACTTGGACTGCCAGCTTCCGTAAAAGAGCTTTGCAACCTAAAGCGAGGACTTGTACTCGTGACGGGTGCAACGGGAACAGGGAAGTCAACGACACTTGCATCCCTGATAGCAACAATTAATCAGAACCATAAAAGACATATCATCACATTGGAAGACCCAATTGAGTATGTACATTTGCATGATAAATCTGTTATAAATCAGAGAGAACTGGGAACGGATACAGTGACTTATGCGAATGCGCTGCGTGCGGCACTTCGCCAGGATCCAGACGTCATTCTTGTCGGAGAAATGCGAGACTTAGAGACGATTTCTACAGCAATCACAGCTGCGGAAACAGGACATCTGGTGTTCTCGACTTTACATACAAACAGTGCACCGGCAACGATTGACCGTATCATCGATGTGTTCCCACCATATCAGCAACAACAGATACGTGTGCAGCTTGCAAACGTATTGGAAGCAGTTATCTCTCAGCAGCTGATTCATAAAGAAGGAATCAATGGTCGAGTGGCAGCATTTGAAATCATGCTTGCGAATCCTGCGATTCGTAAGCTGATTCGAGAAGGCAAAACATACCAGATTACTTCTCAAATTTTAACGAATAAGAAAATCGGAATGCAGACGATGGATGATGCACTCTTTGATCTGTATGTTGGCGGAAAGATTTCCGCAGAAGATTGTATCAATTATGCACAGGATATTAGTGCCATGTCCCGTCGTTTTGGAATGTAGAGTAGGAGGAAGTACTAGTGGCAAGTTTTGCGTATATTGCCATCGATAAACGAGGCAAAGAAAGAAAGGGTTCAGTGGAAGCTGATACAAAGGAGAAAGCACTTGCGGCGGTAAAGGCGGAAGGGTTAACGCCTCTGTCTGTTACTCCACAGAACTTTCTGACAAAGGATATTAATTTCTCGTTCACAAAGGGAGCGAGCGTTCGAGATATGAGTCTCTTCTGTCGCCAGTTCACAAGTATCTTACGTGCTGGTGTAACTATCATCGATGCACTTGGGATGTTGGCTGATCAGACAGAAAATAAAGGACTTTCCAAAGCAATTCGTGATGTGCAGGTAGACATCCAGAAGGGGGAAACACTTGGAGATTCTATGCGTAAGATTCCAGAATACTTCCCAAGCATGTTGGTGAATCTGGTAGACGCAGGAGAAGCTTCTGGTAGTTTGGACGTATCACTGGAACGTATGGCGATTCAGTTTGAAAAGGATGCGAAACTGAAAGGCATGATCAAGAAAGCGATGATTTACCCTATGGTAGTATGTGTCGTGGCGATAGCAGTCGTAATCTTGATGTTGGCTTATGTAGTGCCGACATTTATGGAAATGTTTGCAGATCTGGACATTGAAATGCCGATGCTTACAGTCATGGTAATGAACGCCAGTGATTTCGTGCAGAGCAATTTGCTTTTGATTATCGCAATTATTGCGATTGCGGCAATTGGAATTAAGACATTTGTCAATACACCAAGAGGAAAAGGTGTGATTGGTTACTTGGGTGTTAAGATTCCAGTGCTTGCGAATTTTACTGTGAAGACTTCTTCTTCACGCCTTGCTCGTACCATGAGTACCTTGCTTTATTCTGGTATCACAATGGTAGATGCGCTGGAGATTACGGCACATACAATGGATAATGTGCTTTTCAAAGAAGCACTCATCGAAGCGAGAGAAGAAGTATTAAAAGGGGTTCCGCTTTCGGAACCATTGAAACAGTCGGGACTCTTCCCAGCGATGGTTGTACATATGACCAAGATTGGGGAAGACACAGGTGATATGGAAGCGATGCTGGAGAAGATGGCAGATTACTATGACGAAGAAGTAGAGTTGGCAACACAGTCGCTTATGGCAGCCTTAGAACCAATGATTATCGTAGTACTGGCAGTTATCGTAGGTGTGCTTGTCGGTGCGGTCGTATCACCAATGTTGAGCCTATATACAGGCTTAGACAACCTCTAAGAATTTGAGCGTTTGATAGGGAGACGCTTGAAGATATAATAATTAAAATTCAATTTCTCAAAGGGACGAGAAGAAAGAAGGAGATTAAAATGAACAACAAAAAAAGAAATAACAAAGGTTTCTCTTTAGTAGAACTTATCGTAGTAGT
>CAZYCT010000005.1:5578-16102 GCA_964646135.1 uncultured Coprococcus sp.
ACAACAAAAAAAGAAATAACAAAGGTTTCTCTTTAGTAGAACTTATCGTAGTAGTAGCTATCATGGCTGTATTAGTAGGTGTATTAGCACCAGCTTACTTAACATACGTAGAAAAATCTAGATTGCAGAAAGATGTTTCAGCGGTAGGAGAAATTGTAAGTGCAATTGAAGTTGCAATGACAGATGAAAAAGTTAACACAGACACAGCAAGTGCAAAGTATGTAATTACAGGTGGAACAGAATTTGATTTTTCTGGAGCTCTTACAACGGGCTCTGCGGATACAAACGAAACATTAAAAGCTGAGTTGGCGAAAACAATTGGAAAAGTTAATCTTACATCAAATGGATTAAATGCAAAAACAGTAACAATAGAAGTAACAAGAGATGCTTCAGCGGGTGTAAAAATAAAAGTAACATCAACTGCTACTGAGGAAGATGTGGTTAATGCTCTTAAAAAACTTGGCGAATACGAAGCACCAACAGCAACACCAGCAGCTTAAGGTTATATGCAATTCATACCTTACATCCTTGCATTCCTCTATGGAATTGTTATCGGTAGTTTTCTCAACGTCTGCATTTACCGCATTCCGTTGGGAGAAAGTATCGCAAAAGAGAGGTCACACTGTATGTCATGTGGCTACCAGCTCAGAGGGTACGATTTGGTACCGCTGTTTTCCTGGTTAGCCCTTGGCGGAAAGTGTAGAAAGTGTAAGGCAGCCATTTCCCCTCAATACCCTATAGTTGAGGGGGCAAATGGCTTGCTCTACATAATGATATTTGCAGTGAACGGTGTCAATTTCGTTTCCGTTCTTTACTGCTTCATGGCTTCTGCGCTTTTAGCGTTGAGCGTGATTGATTTTCGGACATATGAAATCCCATTTGGATTCAATGTCTTTCTTACAGTCCTTGGTCTGTGCCATATAGCACTGGACTTTGGAAACTGGTCAGAGTATGTTATTGGATTTTTTGCAGTTAGTTTCTTCCTTGAGATTCTGCTTCTTGCTAGCGGAGGAAGAGCAATCGGTGGCGGCGATGTCAAGTTAATGGCAGCCTGCGGATTACTGCTTGGATGGAAACTGATTGTGTTAGCCTTTTTTATCGGATGTATCCTAGGTTCGGTGATTCATATCATTCGAATGAAAGTCAGCCATGCAGAACATGTTCTCGCAATGGGTCCCTATCTGTCAATGGGTATACTGATAGCTGCTTTGTGGGGCAATGCCTTTATAGAGTGGTATTTTGGCTTATTATTATAACATTTATTTGATTTGTGAAGGAATATCTTCACGAATCAGGTAAGTGCTATATGCACCTTATCATGAGATGAGAGTTTTATAATAAAACATCCGACAAGATCGGATAGGAGGAAAGAGATGGCAACAAAAGTATTAAGTATTGAGATTGGGCAAGGTCTGACACGTGTTGTTGAAATGGATTACAAAGCCAAAAATCCGAAGATTTATAATAGCTTTACGTTTGAAACACCACAAGATGTGGTAAATGACGGACTTGTAAACCGCAACGATGCGTTTGCCTCTGTATTAAAAAGTGAATGTGCAAAAAGAGACATCAAAACAAACAGCGTGGTATTTACCGTAACGTCTACTCGTATTGCAAGACGTGATGCGAAGATTCCGATGGTAAAGGATAGACAGATTCAGGAAGTAATCAATGCCAATGCAACAGATTTCTTCCCAGTAGATATGTCACAGTACCGTCTGGCGTATGATGTACAAGAAAGAATCAATACTGCTGAGGAAAAGCAGATACGCCTGAATTTGCTTGCAGTACCAAATGACATCATTAGCAGCTACTACGGACTTGCTGAACTTTGCGGAATGACACTGGTAGGTCTCGACTATGCTGGAAACAGTGTTTATCAGGTTGTAAAAGAAAGCTTCAAAGAAGGCGTCAACATTGTGATTAAGTTAGATGAAAAGAATGGCTTGGTTACAGTTGTGAAAGATGGAAAGCTTGATTTTCAAAGAGCGGTAACATACGGAATCGATGATGCCATTGAAGCAGTAAGAAAGAATACCGTATTTGGTACGAATCTTACATACGCAGAAGCCATTGAAGTGCTTTGTGGAAAGACATGTATTCGCCGAGTTCTGAACCCAGAAGAAGGCTATAAGGAAAAAGAAGATACAGATCAGATCATCACAGAAGCAAGAAAAGAAGTAACAGAATCCCTTCGCTATATGATCGGTATGGTAGGTCGTGTGCTGGAATACTATGTATCTCACAACGAAGATGTTCAGATCAACGACATCGCATTGATTGGTCTGGGAGCAGATTTCAGCGGACTTAGCAAGCTGATGACTAACGAATTAAATCACAAGGTTCGTGTGTTCCAAAATGAGCAGAACGAAGCAGTAAGCAAGACAACTTCTGGTGAGAATCTGAGTGTAAGCTGCTATGCAGCATGTATTGGTGCGGCGACAGATCCAGTGAATCTGATTCAGGAAAGCGCAAAGGCTGGTAAGAAAGGATTTACACTTTCCACTGACGCATTGTCAAAATACAATGGACTTGAGATTTTACTCGTTTTAGTAATTTTGGCAGTTCTCATTGGTGGAATTGGTATTTTCAAAGACTTAAGCACTAAGAGCGAGCAAGAACAGTTAAATGCAAGAATTGAAGAATTGAAAGAGGCAGAAGAAGTATATAACAAATATGTACAGACAAAGTCAAATTACGATGACTTCATTTCAAAATATGCAATGACAGTAACTCCAAACACAGAGCTTTACAATTTTATCGGGGAGCTCGAGGATAAGATGCCAAGCAGTATCCGTATGATTTCATTTACAGCAGATGGAACAAGCGTGACAATGAGTATGAAAGTAGATACAAAGGTAGAGGCAGCAGATTTGTTAGTGCAGCTTCGTACATTTGAAAGTCTTGCCACAGTAGATTCAAGTGGAATCACAGAAGAAGTTGGTGAAGATGGAACAACCGCTGTTACACTTACTGTTAATTGTACATATGCGGCACCAGCGGCACTGAATTAAGGGGGAGAGAAGCATGAATTTAACATTGTCAAAAAGAGATAAAAAATTACTTCTGATTTTAGCTGGCGTTGCGTTGATTGCTCTTTCGTACTTTGTGGTATATCGTCCGGCGGCAGATCGAGCTGAGAGTCGTAAGGTAGAGAATGAGCAGTTAGAAATCCAGCTTACAAGATTAATTGAACTTGCATCAGAACAGTCACAGTATGAAACAGAGATTGCACAATACGAAAAGGAAATCAAGAACTTAACTGCAGAATTTCCAGCAGACACGTTAGAAGAAGATGCCATCTTCTTTGGACACAATATGGAGACGCAGCAAGGAAAAGAACTTACAATAAGTGCCATCACAATGGGTAACCCAGAAGTAGTGTTAGTTACATCTGTTGGAGGAACAGCTACAGCAGATACAGCAACTGTAGAAGGCGGTGTAAGCTCAACTGTGAGTGAATACACGATGTTCCGCACATTAAACGGTTATGTATATGATGCTTCTTATAGTGGATTAAAGGCATATATCAAAGCAATCAATGAACAGAATGATAAGATGACCATTCATTCTTTGAACGCAAGTTTTAATTCAGAATCTGGAAGATTGACGGGAACGATTCAGACGAACTTCTTCACAATGGCTGGAACAGAACGTACATATTCAGCACCAAATCTTCCAAGTGTAAGTAGAAGAACCAATGACTTGTTTGGAACAGCAAGATAATGAATCAGAACGTCGCTTGGCAGAAGAGATACGCTTCTGCCAAGTGATGACAATATAGAGGAGGCAGTTATGAAGCAAAGAAAAGAAAGGAATAATGGCGGGTTTACATTAATTGAATTGTTGATTGCAATTATGATTCTCGGGATCATTGTGGCTCCTTTTATGCACAGTTTTGTAACAGCTGCCCGCACCAATTCAAAAGCGCAGAAGGTGCAGAACGCAACTTCATTAGCTACGAATATTATGGAAGAGCTGAAAGCGAATACTGTGGAAGACTTTGCATTTCAGTTCAATTATCCTTTGAGAGGGGACAATACAAATAGATTTGATGTCGTAAATCAGTTTTCCAAAGCATATGAATTGGTTTATGACAACGGCAGTTTAATAAATGTATTACAATATGCAGAGAAAAATGGTGTAAACAACCGCGATTATGTTACATCGAGCGTTATTTATCCAGAGTATGAAGCGAATGTAAAAGATGCGTTTGAATTCAAAGGACAGGATTCGGGTCGTTATTATTTTGTGCTGGAAGATGCGAAAGTGGGAGAGTCTTATTACGACGCGATGGTTAAACTGGACACCAATAATTATAAGACGGTCAATCATAAAGGGTATAACGACCAGCAAACACCACAGATTGATTCCTTAGATCTTCTTCAGGATGCGTTTTATGTGCAGAGTGCTAAGCAGGATGCTGATTATGCGCAGAAGCTGGCAGATAGATTTACCTCTGTTAAGGCGGAAGATTTGACGGATGGAAATTATACAAATGGTGAGATGAGCCGCAAAATCATCATTGATATTGAAAATAAGAGTAACATTCAACAGGTTTTTGTTACTTATGAGTATACATATAATGGAGAAAAAGAATCCTTGCGTTCTTTGATCTACGACAATGCAGAATCACAGGCGAATGAGGTACGTTCGGTCTATCTTTTCTATTTACCATTTTACTCGTCGAGAGAAGGGCATCTTTTAGATACGATTGAAATCAATAATCTAGATAACCAGGAGGTAGATGTGTATTTGGTAAAACAGAGAGTGAATTCTGTAGATACGTCTTATTTGCTGACACAGGAAACTACATATAAGACGAGTGTTACGGTTAAGGAAGATGCAGGTTCTTACAGTGCAAGTTCGCATAGAGCTTACATGACACTGCGAACGAACCTTGGGGCGAATTTGTACCAGTCTTCACTTGCGCTTGCAAATCAGTACGACCTTTTGTATGGATCGGAGACACGAGTTCCTGCAATTAACTCGAATAATCGTAAGATTCTTGGTGTGTCGGGGCTTGATGGGGCGGAAGTCAAAGATCGCATTTATGATGTGACAGTCACCATTTATGAAAAAGGTGAGGCCAGCAAAGGATTTACAGGTCGGTCGATTGTAGAGATAACCGGATCAAAAGATAATTAGTCAATAGTAGAAAGCGGGTAAACAATGAGAAATAAAGAAAACAGGAAACTGAATAGAGATAACAGAGGTTTTTCGTTCGTACTTGTTATTGTTGCGATGGCTGTGGTTACTCTTTTGATTGTTACGATTCTTTATGTAGCACTTCAAAATTATCAAATGAAGCAGACGAACTTGAAATCAGAAGATAATTTCTATTCCGCAGAACAGGTACTAGATGAGATTAAGGCGGGATTACAGACGGATATCAATGCTTCTATATCTGAAGCATATAATTACGTTTTAGAACGATATACGGAGACGGAAGGACAGGATACAACAAGAAACTGGTATTTTCAGACAAGATTTGTCGATGGACTTCGAGCAAAGCTTTTGGGAAATGCGAATGATGGAACGTATGATTTGGAACATTTGAAAAGTTATATTTCAAATACAGCAACCAAAGGAGTGGTAACACTTACCACGAGTGTAACCTCTCAGAATTTGGAAACCAGTTATGCTTCTGGTGTTACATTGAAAGGACTTCATGTTACATATGAAAGGGATGGTTATCAATCTGTGATTGCTACGGACCTTAATATCGCGATTCCAGATATTGATTTTACCCAGACTGCCAATGCACCAGATCTTCTATCGTATGGTATTATTGCGGATAAGGGAATCGATATGACATACCCGAATGGTCAGTACGCGATCGAAGGAAATGTCTATGCTGGAGGCGATGGAATTCAACTTGGACAGGATGCAGATGTGGTTGTGACAAGTATGGATCGTACCGTAATTAATGGACCAATTGTAATGGCAGATCAGTCTACTGCACAGTTCAATGTAGGGGCACTTTGGGCAGATGATATTTCGGTTACCAGTGCAAAACTTGGATTGAATGGAAATGTTTTTGTGAGAGATGATTTGACATTGGATGGAAAAAACAGTGAGGTTGCAATGCAAGGCCGTTACTATGGATTCTCAAATCCAGAGTTGGTGCAGACATCGAATGTTTACAAAGATGGATACTTAAATGGAACAGCTGATGTGGCAAAGAGTAGTGCCATTGTTATTAATGGAAGAACATCTTCACTGAATCTCCAGAATTTAGAGAGAATGTTACTTGCTGGAAATACATATGTAGATGCAAGGATGAGTGAGACGGATACCAATGCAATTAATGTAAAAATGGGAGAGTCGATTACTGTGAAAAGTAATCAGCTTGCTTATCTGGCACCAGCTGCAGCAATCATTATTGAAGGCGGTGGAAGGGTAGAACCCGGTAATCCGATTGTGGGACTTGCAGCAGGGGCGAAAGTGTCGCTTGATACTTCAATTCCACTTTTATCACTTGGAAGAAAGACGTTAGGAGAGCTTGGAATTACAGCAAATAACTGTAAACTGTACTACACACAGAATAATATTGCTTATGTGTATATGGACTTTACAACTGATCAACAAGCAGCTAAATATTTCCAAGCATATTATGGGGCAAATGCGAATTCAAAAGAATTTAAAGAATATATGGATTTGTATTTGAATGCTATTCAGATCAACCCAGATAGTATGGTGCAGTTTAAGACAAATGGAAATGTCCTTACCAAGAATTCATTAGTAAGAAATACGATCATCACTCAGTCTGATATTAACGAGGCGCAGGCAGAAGAAAATAGTTACCAAGATATGTATTTTGCTTTGTCAAAGAAGCTGATTACAATGTATACTGCGCTTAGTACAGAAGAGAAGGAGCAGACGGTCTTTGATAATCTGGTTCAGAATAAGTCGAGTGATTCGCCAAGCTTGTCAAGGTTTGCATCAAGTGAGGGTGGCAAGGTTGTGTTTACTACAAAGACAAGTGGACAGAAAGCCGTGCTTGTAGATGGAAATTATACAGTGTCAAGCGCAGATGCGGCAAATACACGACTGATTCTTGCAGACGGGAATGTGTTATTGGAAGCGAATGTAGACTTTACTGGACTCATTATTTGTAGTGGAAGATTGATTTTTGGAAATGGTGCGACGGTAACTGCAGATAGTCAAGCGGTGGCATCGGTATTTCAAAGCATAATCTGTGAATCTGGAGGAACAGCAACAGAACGAACAGATGGTATTTCGCCAATGAGTTTCTTCCGTGATGGTTCTCAGTATGTAATTGGTGGTGTACTCAATGGAAATGTTACAGAAATCGGTGGAAATGCAATCGATGTAGCAGATCTTATTACATACAAAAACTGGAAGAAATTGTAAGTAGTGTAGAAAGTGGAGAGAGTTGGATGAAAGGGCAGAAAAGAAAAAAGAATAGTGGATTTTCGTTGGTGGAATTAGTTGTTCTGTTGGCTATCATGGGGATTTTGATGGCTGGTGGAATTACAGCATTTGGATTGATATTTAGTACAAGTGCGAAAGAGACAACAAGTAAAATTGATTCTGCTCTGAATAAGACCAAAGTTGAGGCTATGAGCAGGGCTTCGGCATCAGTAGAAATCTACAAAGATAGTACAGATTCTAGTTATTATGTGCGGTATACGATCAATGGAACGACGCAGAATCCAATTAAAGTAGGAAGTTCAAGAGTAAATGTTGCCTATGTAGATTCCAGTGGAACTACAACAACGATTACAGGCAGCAACAATCTTATAATATCGTTCGACCGCGCAAGCGGTGGATTTAAACCAATCAGTGGAACATCGAATTATTGTAAGTCTATTATTGTGACGTCAGGAGCAAAGACCTACACAATTACCTGTGAAAGACTTACAGGTAAGACATCGATCAGTTAAAGAGAGGTGAGAATATGAAGAAAAGTAGATGCAAAAAGAACAATCAAGGAATTACGCTGGTGGAAGTACTCGTTGCAGTAGCAGTAAGTACTATTGTTGTTGGGGCAATCTGGCAATTTCTCTTAGTAAGTACTAGAACGTACAGCGCACAGAAAGATACGACGGATTTGCAGGTGGAGGTTCAGCAGGCAATGAACCAGATGCAGGATGTAATCATCGATACAAACCGTGCGGTTGTATATACTGTTGATAGCGGAGAAATTGGAAGCGATTTCGCTGCACCAGTGGACGCTGGGGAAAAGGTATTAGAAGTTTACAGTTCAGATAAGGCAGGAAAACTGATCTGGAATAAAGAAGAAAGTAACGTAGTGTACGAAGAAACAGTAGTGACAGATGGCAGGATTGACGCGGATGGCTGGGAATCAGCTTTGCTGGCAGAAGATGTTACATCATTTGCAGCAGACGTTTCTCAGGTAGAAGACAATAATGTCTTAAAAATAAAGCTTAATTTTGAGAAAAAAGGCAAGTCATATGAAGCTACAAGAAATATCACACTTCGTAATGCATTGATTAATAGTAGTTCTGTATCAGACATTTACGAAGGTGATGCGGGGACAGAGGTACTTCCTACAGTTGTCATCACCGATTCAGTTGCAGAATTAAAACCTCGTCGATCTTATGATTTTAATGCGGAAGTGGTAGGGGCAGATGACCAGACACTTATGTGGAGCATTGCAGGAAATCAGTCAACGGATACGATGATAGATATTAGAACTGGGAATCTTGTGATTGGTGCAGGTGAACCAGAAGGAAATAAGATAACAGTGGTTGCAACGCTTGTTTCTGATAAGAGAGTAAGCGCAAGCACATCGGTAACAGTCTTAGAAGCTGATCCGGCAGATATTGAGATTACATCATTCCCAGAAGTAGTACTGTGTGGAAAGGTATATCCGATTGCGGCAAAAGTTTCAAATGCGGCAAATGAGTCTTACACATGGGAAATCGAAGGCGCAAAGACATCTGCAGGAGCGATTGCGTTATCTGGAGATACATATATTAGTGGAAATACATTGTATGTAGGTGCAGATCAGAAGCATCAAGAAGGAAGCAAGGCAGATCTTATTGCAACGGCAAGTTCTGTTGCTTACCCGAATGTGAAGGCCAGTGATACAGCAATTGTCCGTAAACCAGAATTTACAGTTGAAGTAAAAAGAGATCTTTCTTCAGCAAAAAATACAGATGCAGTATATGATAGAGGAGAACAGCTGTTTTTTGTAGGAGATTGGAGTAAATCTTATGCAAAGGACGGTAATAAAGAAGCATATGTAGATGTGTCAGAAACTGGAAGACCGGCGGATATTACGAAAGGTGAAATCGATGAATCTGCGATTACATGGTATTTGATTTATAAAGACACAGCTGCAGTAAATGAAACCAAAATAGAGATCAAAGGAAATGATGCATATCTTCCTGTAAGAACGATTGAAAATGATACTTTTACAATCTGTGGTGTATCGAACAACTACCCAGGTGTTGTAAGTGAGACAACTGTTAAGGTAAATCCACTTAAAAATATAGTAAAGGCAACATGGCCGGGAAAAGCAGACGGTACGAATGTGGTAGAAGTTGGTAAGAAGGTTACATTTACAGCGAGTATAGAGGGTCTGGCAACGTCGGTTCAGCCATCCTTCCTGTGGGAAATGCTTTCTATCGATGGAGAGGGGAACGAACGTGTAGTTGCAAGTAGCGGTCAGGATTATTTAAAAGAATGGACAGTGGCAATCGACAATAGTTATGCTGGAGCAACTTTCGTCATTCGAGCAAGAGATGGAATGGCTGGAACAGTAGGACAATATGAATTGGTTGTTGGTGAATATACGGAATGTACACAGACGGCTTCGGATGTAACACTGAAGTACTTGTATGTGGATAAAGAAATTCCACGGGGGGATTCAGAATATAAGTATCAGTATCCGTTTGAAGTGGATTTAAATGCAGAGACAGCGGGACTTGGTACTGCAAAGGTGCTTGCATTTTCAGAAAACCATACAGACGGTAGTAGTCAGCTCTTTGCGAACATCATGCATTTTGGGTTGAAGGATAAATCAGTTGTATTCAGTCCGAAGGAAAAGTCTTCTGAGAATAAAATAGAAATGGAGAACATTACGAGGCTGACCTATCATGTGGATATGGCAAGTACAAATGCGCATGTGAAAAAGATTGCATTGGAGCCATATGTGTCAAACTATAGTTATTCTAATGGGGGAAAAGACCACTATATTTGGTTAGAATATACAGCCAGTGATTTGAGTAATTTGTGGGAAAAATTGGGTAACAAGGATCGTGCCACATATACTCAGAACTCCGAATTTGTGAATTATTATGGTGAGACAGCCGAGGCAGGTAAGGCTGGAACGGCAACTACATACAGCGTTACATATTTATTTGAAAAATCATCAATATGGTCAGACAGTTGTACAATTATGATTAAAGATGCAGCAGGCAGTACGTTGCATACAGTAACATATACAAAAAACATTATTAGTAGTGTTTGGAGATAAAACGGATAGGAGGAAGAAAAATGAAGAAAGCTGGAAAAAGCAAGTTCATATCG
>CAZYCT010000005.1:16202-32184 GCA_964646135.1 uncultured Coprococcus sp.
AAAACGGATAGGAGGAAGAAAAATGAAGAAAGCTGGAAAAAGCAAGTTCATATCGACCATAGCGGCAGTTGTTGCAGTCGCAATGGCTGGGACAGCGATATTGTCACATTCCGTTTCCGTGCAGGCAGCAGCTAGATTTCCAGGAGTAGATATTTTAATTGATCAGAACTCTCCAGATAAGCCGTTTAAAGTGTTGGAAGTGGTTGAAGACAAGGCACAGGCCTCTCTTGGATTTTATTTTAAAGGAAATGAACCATTTGGGATTGATAAGGATGGTCATGCAATGGACTTTGATGAAGTTCTTGCAACCTTCAAATCACCAGAGGCGCGCCAGCAGTATGTGGAATCTTTGAAGACACGTTTGGCGGGGAACTTTTCTGTGTATGGTGTAACATCAGGTTACCCAGTATTATATGAAGAATACCAAGAAAAGTATTTCATGAGCGAGAAGGACAATGTAAAGGACTGGAAAGTAGTAGCATTGGATGAATACCAGATTGCTTCGATTCCAGGAGAATACGTGGAAGCAGCTGGCGGCGATTATGTTAAGAATAAAGAGCAATATACTGTTGCGACAGATGGAACTGGTGATTATGTAGAGAATATAGAAGGTTTCACCGTTTGGGGAGAAAATAAAGCCTACAATGTGACATTTACGAAGGAAGTAAAGAATACACACTTGGGATTATATCTTCCTGTTTATGAAGCGTATAAGACCGTTGAAAATGAGGCGGATCTGCCAAAAACAGGAACTTATTGGATCCGTACAGCTTCTGGCGAATACACAGAAGTAAATATGGAAGACTGTGCATTTGGAAGCACAGAGGATGAGAGTAAGACAGTCATTGCAGATGGAACGGTGTTATATACATTTGCACACTATGAATATGACAGAGCAGAGGCTGCAGAAGGCGAAGATACAAGCAAATATTATTATGTAGATGCGTATGAATTTGCATACGACGCTACAACAAGTACTTATACAGGTGGGTATGCTGCAAGTATTAAGCATGGAGAAGGTGATGCACCTTATCTAAAGGTAGAAGCTGGAAAGGGAACACACAAGATGGAAGAAAATACTTATTCGTATCTTCCAGGATTGGGAAATTATAATTTTGTTCCAGCAGATGAAACAGATACAGAAGCAGAAATCTGTAAGGTTGAAGTAGCTTCGTATTACTATCAAGGTGGATTTGAAAGTGATAACTGGTTTAGAAAAATGGTATTCACATTAAATGCACAGAGTATAGAGGCAAACTTATTAGCGGTGTCACTTCGCACAGTAACACCTGACGAACTTACACCGGATAGCTTCGAGGATGTAGATTTGGTTGTGTTTAGTGGAACCAGCGGTGCAAATGCATCTGGCGTTTATGGAACAGATTCCATGAAGGCAGAAGTTGTGAATGCGCTTTATAACACAGTAAATGCATCAAAACTTCCATGTATCATTAATAGCGAGATCATGCAAGTTGCAGAAGACTATGCAGTGGGGGATTCAGCCTTTTATGATCACATGAGATATTATTTCGCATTACGAGAAGGAACTTATGATAGCGACAACAATTTTGTGAATGGTTGTATCTATTGGCACACTGGCGATATCTTAAATAAAGACTTTGCGTCTATCTTTGAGACCGAGGCTCAAAAGTTGGGATTCGAGGAGATTGTTGCATATGCAGAAGAAGAAAATAAATACCTTGCATTAGAAGGTGCATCTGAAGATGAGTTAATCAGCACAGATTTATCGCAAGCAGTTGCAGTGCAGTATATCCTTAGCCGACAGACCGCTCGCGATATTACACAGAAACAAAGTCTTACAATTCTGGAAATTGAACCGTGTGCAGATTATTATTTTGTAGATACGACGACATTCACAAAGTATGATAAAGTGCGCGTGCTTACCGGTTACTCTAAAGAGGATATGCCTAACAACAAGATTACGATCGAACAAATGACAACAGCAGAGTTCATAGGTAAGATTGAAGATTTGAATGGTAAGTATGATTTCATTTATATCGGAATGCAGACGGGTAAGATGAATCTAGATGAATCAGGAGCTACGGTATATAACGATTCAAGTATGAACGGGTATGTGTATACTCATACAGGAGATGCAATTCTTGGAACGGAGCGCCTGATGGGTATGTTGGATACAGATTACGTGGCGAATGACAGGATTAACAACTATCCATATTCGAGAGATGTTTATAAACTTCGAACAAGAATGCAGGATGGAAAATTAGTGTTGAATCCGACGACACTTTTGTTCGATGTGACTAATCGTAACAATCAGACACAACAGCAGATGGTTACAGTCGGCAGTGTTGGAGCCTACAGATATGCAGGTAATGATATTACGGAAACAAAGATGCTTGAATTAGGAGAATACCTTGAGGCAGGTTATCCGGTTATTTTAGCAAATGATTTCTTTGCGATTGATGCAACTGGTAACCGTGTAATCAATGAAAAGAAGTTAGATAATTCGAGCTATTTGTATGAATTTGTGAAGAAGTATGTAGATATGAAACAAGCCAATCTGTTCAGACAGGGAGATATTGTTTCTACAAATACAGAGAATGCAACACAAGAGGACTTTAACTTCTATTTGACCATTCCGAAGTTAAAGATTAACTTTAACATAGATGGAGGAATGTGTCCACCAAATGTACTGGAAGATCAGTATGTACAAATTGCGGCTGACAATCACCATTATCTTGAGTATTCGTTTGTTGTGGAGGATGAGGCAGCGGCTTCACCAGCCAATACAAAGTATACAGTTGCTGTTTATATCGACATTAACGCAGATGGTAAGTTTTCAAGAGTTTCGGAAGTTATGAGCGACATCAAGGTAATTGATGAAGAAACTGGATTAACAGCAAATAGTGATGAACTTGTCGCAGGAAGACGTTATACGGTGACAAGGCAGATTCCAGATGGTTTCCGAAGTGTTGTGCCATGGCAGATTGAAGTGAGTCAGACTGAGAACCCACTTATTCGTAAATCAGAGACTGGATTTGCAGGTGTGAAAATTACAGGAACAAAGGAAGTTATCAAAGTACTTCAGATATGTCCAAATGGAACAAATACATGGGCAATTGCCAGCGATAATGAGTTTAAGGATCTCATGAAAAAAGTAGAAGACTTTGCTATTGATGTTACATCTATTACGGTAAATGAGTATCAGAGTCGTGCTGAACATGAGAAGTATTTGGAAGGCTTTGATATGTTGGTTATTGGTTTTGCCGATGTATATGGTAATTTCACTAACTTGGATGCTATTAATGGTATACTTTCCTATATTAATTCTGGTAAGAGTGTACTTTTCACGCATGATACGACATCATTTGTTAACTTTGATGGAAAGACAGCAGACAATATAGATGCGGATAATGGTCAGACGATGACGATGGATGGATCTCGTTGGGGATATTTGTTCAATACATATGTACGTAATGCAGTAGGTATGGATCGTTATGGCGTTTCTTCATCAGAAGCGATAGGACAGATTCTGAAAGAAGGACGGATTCTGGATGAGAACACAGAAGCATTTGAAACTGTCGAGAATGCAGAAAAAGATATGGCTTATGTTGTGGGAAGTAATCGTACACAGACCTATCCAGAAGTTCAAGGATATACATATGTAACCTTGAATGCATCGGCAAAGGCTCTTGCAGAGAGTAAAAATGAAAAGTATGCGAATGTTTCAAAAGAACAGAAGATACTTGAAGTGATTACGAAAGATGCAGCAACAGACCACGGTACAGATAAGACGTTAGATCAAGATACGACGACTTATTGGCAGTCTGCAAGCAAGATGGATGAAGAAAAGATTTATCCATACATCGGATTGAAGCTTAATAGCAAGCAGGAAAGTGGTAAGGATTATACATTTATTTATGAACCACGAACAGGTAATTCGCAAAATGGACGCTTGAAGAAGGGATTTATTGAAGTCAGTCAAGATGGTGCAACATGGACTGCGCAAGCAGAAATAGCTGGAAATAATAATGGAAACCAGGTAAGAGTGCAGTTTAAAGCAACTACAGATTTCAACTATATAAGGCTGCGTTTCGAAACAAGCTACGGAAATCCAGAGAATCGATATGCTTCGGCGAAAAGAATCGCTTTATATAGTGGTAAGAGAGATAGTAATGTAGACTTGGCGAGAAATTCGACTGGACGTTGTGCGGTTGATTCTGCGATTACGAACACAGAAGGTGAAGGAAACCAGGAGAAAGCTAGTAATGTGATAAGATACCAGGGGGGCTCTAATGAAATTTGGCATTCTGCATATAATACTAGAGGTACCTATGAGAGTGGAGTTATGCCAGATAGGACTTTCCCATGGAGTACATATAAGTACGATATTGTCATTCGCTTAGAAGCAAAACAGTCTAAAGGTTCAGGAAGTCTTACATATTTACCTAGACAGGATTCTGCTAATGGACGTATTACAAGTGGAAAACTTTATTTGAGCAATGATGGAGAGCGTTGGACACATGAGGAAACTTTTGTGTGGGCTAATAATGCTGTTCAGAAATCGGTTTCATATGATGCAGATAGTGATTATCAATATATAAAGTTAGAGGTAACTGGAACGGCTTCAGAAACGAATGCAGGTCAGAATACTTATGTGAGCGCAGCTGAATTTTCTGTGACAACTGCTTCAATGTCAGATGACAACTTGATTGGAACATATTCACAGTACTACAATTTGGATGCGGAAAAGACAAATGTTGCGGTTATGAAAGCAAATGGAAACGGTGCTTACAGTAATTCCAAAGTTACAGCTGTAAATAAAGGACAGGTCACATCGTATCCATTCCAGATTGAAGATGAGTTTATCGTGTCAATGACTCATGCACAATATTACCAGCTGGATTTGGAAGCAGATAAAGATAATGATGGAGAAAAGGACATCGTAGTATGGTATTGTATTTCTGATGCAGGAAGTGATAACCCATATAAGGATTCACCAAATGATGTTAGAAATAATTACTATATCTACAGTATCGGAAATGTATTCTATTCAGGAGTTGGTCATTCTACGGTATCATCAACAGAAGAAAAGAAATTATTTATCAACACTATGGTTGCCGCTTATTCGGCAAAACTTGGAAATCCGACAGTAACTTCTCTTCTAGAAGAAGATACTAATGCAGAAGAAGCAGATAGTGTATACCTTCCAGTGGAATACTCATTGCCAACTGGTGGCGATTATGTGGGTGGAGAAACATCAGCGTCTTCTTATCTGAAAGATAATAGTGTGGAATTCCACTACGCAGTATATGATGCGAACTTTGTCAATGGTTCTCTTGGAAGTAATAATCAGAAGACGATTACCGTTAAATACTACTTGGCATCCACAGCAGCAGATGCGATTACGCTTGGAAATGGAGCGAAAGTGGTTGATATTACAAGTCAAGTTACAACGACAAAGAATGATACAAATGTAGGAACGACAGTAAATAGTGGTAACGCATATACAGCCAAATGGGAACCTGGAACGAGCTTTAAGGAGCTTCTTGATGGAAAGACGAAGTTAGAAGTTTACATTGAAGTGTCGAGCAGCTTTGACTATTATGGTAAGGAAAAGACATTATATGGTTATGATACTATTTATGTGAAAGAAACCAACTTATTTAATCTCGATTAATATAAGGCGCAAAAGGAGCTCCTAAATAAAGGAGCTCCTTTGTCTTGTGATTTTTAATGTTAAATCTAAAAGGAAAAGGAGAAAAACCAAGGATGAAGAATAAGGGTTTCAGCTTGATCGAACTGATTGTTGTAGTTGCAATTATGGCAGTTCTGGTAGGGGTCACGGCTCCTGCATATCTCCGCTATGTAGAGAAGGCAAGACGTCAGACCTGTTATACAAATATGGATAATGTTGTCAGAGAAGTGCAGCTCTTGGCATATTCTAATCCAGATTTCCGAGAAAAACTGACCAATGCAGCAACTTCAAATACAGTAAAATTGAATGATTTTATCGAGAATCATACAGATGTGACAATTCCAACCTGTCCGAGTCGTGGAGAATACGAAGTAACATTTGACAAAGACACCGGTATCCTCAAGATGACATGCTCGATGGAAGTACATGGACTTCCGTCAGAAGGTGAAGTTGGGGGAGAAGGGAAATAAAATATAAGACTAAGAAAGGAATCTGAAATCGTAAATCCAATCAATTTGGAAATGCAAAATGTTCATGAGTATAATTGGACAGAATGCTCATTTAGTCGTCAGCAGTGTCGTGCACGTGAAGAAGCAGAGCGTAGGGAGAGAACGCTGGTACGGGATGTCAAAGTGCTTCAGGAAAAAAATGAGAGATTAGAAGCACAAATTGAAGAACTATTATTGAAAGTTCGTGAATACGAAATGGATGCAAATAAGTAGTTGACATCTGCTATTTGAGGTGCTATGATACCATTTGTAAAAAATTTATAGCATACTTTCTCTTATTCAGAGTGGTGGAGGTACAAAGGACCTGTGAAGCTACGGCAACCCCAGCGATGGAAGGTGCCAACCTGAGCGAGTAATCGAACAATAAGAGGATTGATACGAAAGCATATTTTAGGTCAGTCCTTGTAGGATTGACCTTTTCTAATACAATCCTAGAAGAGAAAGCCAAAGAAAGGAAGACATACATGGAAAGATTATTATTTACTTCAGAATCGGTAACAGAAGGGCATCCAGATAAGATCTGTGATCAGATTTCAGATGCAGTGCTTGACGCGCTTATGGCACAGGATCCAAACAGCCGTGTTGCCTGTGAAACTGCTATTACAACAGGACTTGTGCTTGTAATGGGCGAGATTACAACGAGTGCTTATGTAGATATTCAGAAGATCGTTCGCGATACTGTTCGTGAGATCGGTTATACAAGAGGAAAATTCGGTTTTGACGCAGATACTTGTGGTGTAATCACAGCGATTGATGAGCAGTCATCAGATATCGCTATGGGTGTAGATAAGGCGCTTGAAGCGAAGGAACATACAATGTCAGATGAAGAGTTGGAAGCAATCGGTGCCGGAGACCAGGGGATGATGTTCGGTTACGCTTCTGATGAGACAGAAGAGTTGATGCCATATCCAATCGCTCTTGCACACAAGTTGGCACTTCGCCTTACAGAGGTTAGAAAGAACGGAACACTCAAGTACCTCCGTCCAGACGGAAAGACACAGGTTACAGTAGAGTACGATGAAAATGGTGTTCCAGCTCGTCTTGATGCAGTAGTTCTTTCTACACAGCATGACCCGGATGTGACACAGGAACAGATTCATGCAGATGTGAAGAAATATATTTTCGATGCAGTGATTCCGGCACATATGATCGACGAGAAGACAAAGTTCTTCATCAATCCAACAGGACGTTTTGTAATCGGTGGACCTCACGGAGACAGTGGTCTTACAGGACGTAAGATCATCGTAGATACTTACGGTGGAATGGCTCGTCACGGTGGTGGTGCATTCTCAGGAAAGGACTGCACGAAGGTAGACCGTTCTGCAGCTTACGCAGCACGTTATGTTGCAAAGAACATCGTTGCAGCAGGACTTGCGAAGAAATGTGAGATTCAGCTTTCATACGCTATCGGAGTTGCACAGCCAACATCAATTATGGTGGATACATTTGGAACAGGTAAGATTTCAGATGAGAAATTAGTAGAGATCATCCGCGAACAGTTTGATCTTCGTCCAGCTGGAATCATCAAGATGCTTGATCTTAGAAGACCAATCTACAAACAGACAGCTGCATATGGACACTTTGGCCGCAACGATTTGAACCTTCCTTGGGAACAGACAGATAAGGCAGAAGTATTGAAACAGTATTTATAGAATTTTTAGAAAAATTTATGGGCGCTTTGATGTGAAGCGCCCGTTTTTATGTTATTCTATATGAAGGAAAATATGCTAAAAAGAGCATAGAATAGACGTTTTAGGAGGGATGGACGTTGAAGATAAGGACAAGATTATTGATTTCATTTATCACGGTCATTACGCTCCCTATCGTGCTTTC
Source organism: uncultured Coprococcus sp. (assembly GCA_964646135.1). Lineage (GTDB taxonomy): Bacteria > Bacillota > Clostridia > Lachnospirales > Lachnospiraceae > Allocoprococcus. The sequence goes on from CAZYCT010000005.1 coordinate 24,222, forward strand.
CAGCGCCTTGGTCTGGGGAATCGCGCAGTATCAGATTCGTGTGATTGAGAAGACCTATGGCATTACTGGGGCGGAATATAAGAATTTTTCTAGTTCATTGAAGTTTTTGCAGGCGATGCCGGAAGTGAAGGAATTCTTCTTGCACATGGGAGTGTCGATTATTTTGATTCTTGCGCTAACCGCTATCGTTCTGGTGTTCTGGATCTATGGAAGTATCATTCGCCAGATTAATCGTCTGCAAGTGGCTGCTAAGCGCGTGCAGTCTGGAGATCTTGATTTTGAGTTGAAGCCGGAGAGTGACGATGAGATGGGAGAACTGATCCGGGCTTTCGAGGATATGCGTGCAAGGCTGAAGGAGAATGCAGAAGAGAAGCTGCGGTCAGATCGGGAGAGTAAGGAACTGATCAGCAATATTTCCCATGATCTGAAGACTCCGATTACTGCAATCAAAGGGTATGTAGAAGGAATTCGCGATGGAGTGGCGGATACGCCGGAGAAGATGGATAAGTATCTGGGAACGATTTATAATAAGGCGAACGAGATGAACTTGCTCATCAATGAGTTGACATTGTATTCGAAGATTGATACGAACCGTATTCCATATAATTTCTCCCCACTTTCAGTGAATGAATATTTTAATGATTGTGCCGAAGATCTGGCGATGGAGTTAGAGGCTAAGAATGTGGAATTTGGCTATTTCAACTATGTTGAGGATGACCAGATGATCATCGCTGATCCGGAGCAGCTGAAGCGAGTGATTAATAATATTGTTGGAAATTCGCTGAAGTATTCGGATGGGAATAAGCGGAAGGTCAATTTGCGCGTGAAGGATGTCGGCGACTTTATACAGGTTGAGATGGAAGATAATGGAAAAGGTATTGCGGCGAAAGATCTTCCACATATATTTGAACGATTTTATCGGACAGATGCGTCCCGTAACTCTTCGAAGGGTGGCAGTGGAATCGGACTTTCGATTGTGAAGAAGATTATTGAAGATCACGGCGGAAAGATCTGGGCCACCAGCAAGGAAGGCAGCGGAACGGTAATGTATTTTGTGATTAGAAAATATCAGGAGGTACCAAATTATGAGTAAAATACTGATTGTCGAGGATGAAGAGGCGATTGCGGATTTAGAGAAGGATTATTTAGAACTGAGTGGATTCGAGGTTCAGGTGGCGAATGACGGAACGACTGGATTGCAGATGGCATTGTCGGATGATTTTAATCTGGTCATCTTGGATCTGATGCTTCCGGGAACAGATGGATTTGAGATCTGCCGCAAGGTGCGCGATGCGAAGAATACACCGATTATCATGGTTTCTGCGAAGAAGGATGATATCGATAAGATTCGAGGACTGGGACTTGGAGCGGACGATTATATGACAAAGCCATTTAGTCCAAGTGAGCTGGTTGCGCGTGTGAAAGCTCATTTAGCCAGATATGAACGCTTGATTGGAAGTGCAGTGGAAGAGAATAAGATCATCGAGATCCGTGGTTTGAAGATTGATACCACAGCGAGACGCGTGTGGGTCAACGGGGAAGAGAAGAATTTTACCACCAAGGAATTTGACCTTCTGACTTTCTTGGCAAGTCACCCGAATCATGTGTACACAAAGGACGAACTGTTCCGGGAAATCTGGGATATGGAGTCCATCGGGGATATCGCGACGGTAACAGTGCACATCAAGAAGATTCGTGAAAAAGTAGAATATGATACATCCAACCCACAGTATATAGAGACCATCTGGGGCGTTGGATATCGGTTTAAGATGTAGTATTTTCCAAAATTGAGGAATTTTATGATAACAAGTAATAGTAATGCAAAGGTAAAACAGCTTCTTCTATGGCAGAAGAAGCGCAAAGCCCGCGAGGAGGCGGGCATTTATCTGGTGGAGGGTCTGCGCATGTTCGTGGAGGCACCGGAAGCGAAGGTTCGGGAAGTGTATGTTTCTGAGACCTTCTATCAGAAGCGAAATGCAGAGCTGAACCTGGATATGTGGGGACGAAAGCTGGAGATTCTGTCAGATTCGGTGTTTGCCCATGTCTCTGACACGAAGACTCCTCAAGGCGTGCTCGTGGTGATGGAGCAGATGAACTATTCACTGGAAGCGATGATGAAGGAGCAAAGCCCGCTTCTCATGGTTCTGGATAATCTGCAAGATCCAGGGAACTTAGGTACAATTCTGAGAGCCGGCGAGGCGGCTGGTGTCACGGGAGTGATCATGAGCAGTGACACGGTAGATATTTATAATCCGAAGGTGATTCGCTCCACGATGGGGTCTATCTACCGCATGCCTTTTGTCTATGTAGAAGATCTGCCAAGTACAATTGGAACGTTGAATGCAAGCGGAATTCATACTTATGCGGCGCATCTGAAGGGAACGCACAGTTACGAGGCAGATGATTATAAGGCGGGGACCGCATTTTTGATTGGAAATGAAGGAAATGGTCTGCGCGATGAAGTGGCAGATATGGCGGAGATTTATATCAAAATTCCGATGTGCGGAGAAGTGGAGTCACTGAATGCTGCGATTGCGTCCACGGTGTTGATGTTCGAGGCGGCTAGACAAAGACGTGTATAAATATGCATAAATATACATTTAATGATTGAAGAATTGCCAGAAAAATGTTATGATTGTAAGATATTAAATCAGAAAAGTCTCTGCTTTTATGCAGGCAGGAAGGAAGAAAGAGATGAATTTAAAGGGAAGACATTTTTTGACATTAAAAGATTTTACAGCAGAAGAGATTAATTATCTTGTAGAGCTTGCAGGCGAATTGAAAGCGAAGAAGAAGCAGGGAATTCCAGTGGATGTCCTTAGAGGCAAGAATGTGGGACTGATTTTTGAGAAGACCAGTACGAGAACGAGATGTTCTTTCGAAGTGGCAGCGTATGATCTTGGAATGGGATGTACTTACTTAGATCCGAAGGCTTCACAGATTGGAAAGAAGGAAAGTATCAAGGATACTGCCCGCGTGCTGGGACGTATGTATGATGGAATCGAATACCGCGGATATGGGCAGGAGATTGTAGAAGAACTTGCCAAATACGCAGGAGTTCCAGTGTGGAATGGTTTGACGAATGAATACCATCCGACACAGATGCTGGCAGATTTGTTGACAATCAAAGAACACCTTGGAAGAGTCAAAGGTGTGAAATTAGTATATATGGGCGATGCCCGCTACAACATGGGTAATTCGCTGATGATTCTCTGCGCGAAGATGGGAATGCATTTTGTGGCATGCTCTCCAGAAAAATATTTTCCAAACAAGGAACTGGTGGAGGAGTGTCTTGGATTTGCAAAAGAATCTGGCGCAACCATCACATTGACAGAGAATGTGGAAGAAGGAACGAAGGGCGCAGATGTGATTTACACCGATGTATGGGTTTCTATGGGAGAGCCAGACGAAGTGTGGGAAGAACGTATTCGCGAACTTACTCCTTATAAAGTGACGAAAGCAGTTATGGAAAATGCAGGAGAACAGGCAATCTTCCTTCATTGTTTGCCAGCATTCCATGACTTTAAAACGCAGATTGGAAAGGAAATGGGCGAGCGTTTCGGCATTCAGGATATGGAAGTGACGGACGAAGTGTTTGAGTCGCCGCAGTCTGTGGTATTTGATGAGGCTGAGAACCGTATGCATACCATCAAAGCAGTGATGGCAGCGACGCTTGGTGCATTTGAAGCATAAGAGATGAAGGCAAGTATGGAAGGCTTGTTAAGAACGCAGTGGGCAGGCAGGAATCTAATCTGCCTGGACGAGGTTGATTCTACTAATCGAGAGGCCATGCGGCTTGCCGAAAAGGGGGCACCGCACGGAACGCTGGTTGTGGCAGAAGGACAGAAGTATGGAAGCGGAAGGCGGGGGAGACGCTGGGAATCACCGACCGGCGAGAACCTGTATATGAGCCTGGTCTTAAGGCCAGACTGCCCGGCAGTAAAGGCACCCATGCTTACCCTTGTGATGGCGTACAGCGCGGCACAAACTCTGATTGCGTGCGTGGATGTAGACGTTCAGATCAAATGGCCGAACGATTTAATATTAAATAAGAAGAAAGTGTGCGGAATCTTGACCGAAATGTGTATGGATGGACAGAAGATCAGCCATGTGGTGATTGGTGTCGGTATCAATGTAAATGCAACACATTTTCCTGAAGAACTTCGGGAAACGGCAACTTCACTTCGACTTGAGACCGGAGCATGTGTGTCGCGAGAAGAGATTTTGGCATACTTGATGTATAAATTTGAAGAAAATTACAAAACATTCTGTGAGGCGAAAGATTTGTCGCCGTTTGTGGAAAACTACAACCGGATTCTTGTAAATTGTGGAAAGGAAGTCCGCATTTTAGAGCCGGGAAACGAATATAATGCAAAAGCACAGGGAATTAATCATTTAGGGGAACTTCAGGTAGAGAAGGAAGATGGGACGAAGGAACATATTTTCTCTGGAGAAGTGTCTGTGCGAGGCATTTACGGATATGTTTAGAGAAGGAGAAGAGGATGTACCAGGATAAAATTGTACTCTGTGGGGCAAATTCTTATGAAGAAAAATATTATTTGAATCCAGATTTTGAGAATCTTCCGGATCATATTAAGGATGAGCTGAAGATCATGTGCGTGCTCTACGTGAATGATGTGGGCGGAATCTTGACTTTAGTCTACGAAGAAGACGGTTCTCTTAAGATGGAAGTGACGTCGGAAGAATTTGATCCGACATTTGACGAGATAGGAAGCGTTCTGAAGATCAAACAGATTCAAAACGACCCGCAGAAGCAAGAATTGTTGGAACAGTTGGAGCTTTATTACAAAGTATTTTTCTTGGGCAACGAGGAAGACCTGCCGATTTAGGAAGAAACTTTGAGACACTAGGCTGCAAGATTCTGTTAAAGGAGAAAATGATAGATGTATAAAACACTGAAGATTGGAAATGTGGAATTGGAAAATCGCTATGTGTTGGCACCAATGGCAGGGGTAACAGACCTGCCATTTCGACTGCTCTGTAAAGAGCAGGGGGCTGGTCTTTTGTGCATGGAAATGATCAGTGCGAAGGCATTGCAGTACAATAATAAGAATACGAAGTCACTCCTAGAGATTGACCCACGAGAATGTCCGGTGTCTCTGCAGCTTTTTGGCGCAGATCCGGACATTATCAGCGAACAGGCGAAACGCATTGAAGAGTTGCCGTTCCATATTCTGGATATTAATATGGGATGCCCGGTTCCGAAGGTGGTTCGAAATGGAGAAGGCTCTGCACTTATGAATCAGCCGAAATTGGTGTACGATATCGTGTATAAAACTTCTCGTGCCATCAAGAAGCCGGTGACTGTGAAAATACGTAAGGGATTCAATGATGAATCGGTGAATGCAGTGGAGATTGCGAAGATTGCAGAAGAAGCCGGCGCGGCAGCAATTGCAGTTCACGGGCGGACCAGAGAGCAGTATTACTCAGGCAGCGCAGACTGGGATATTATTCGCCAAGTAAAGGAAGCGGTGCACATTCCTGTCATTGGAAATGGTGATGTTACCGACGGTGCGCGGGCCATCGCAATCCAGAAGGAAACTGGGTGCGATGGGGTGATGATCGGAAGAGGAGCCCAGGGAAATCCTTGGATTTTCCACGAACTTCTAGAGTACGAGAAGACAGGCGTGATGCCGCCTAGACCATCGAAGACAGTGATCCGTGAGACCATGCTTCGCCATGCGCGGCTGCAGATGGAGTTCAAAGGGGACTATCTTGGAATTCGAGAAATGCGCAAACACGTGGCGTGGTACACCAAAGGATTAGAAGGCTCGGCAAAGCTTCGGGATGCGATAAATCAGGTAGAAAGTTACGACGAATTGGAAGCACTTTTGAATGAAAAAATTTTGTAGAAAACTTTATAAATAACTTATAAAGAAACATTTAAGTTGTTGACATAAAAGAATGATTTAGGTATAATATTGAAATTGTGAAAGTGTCTTTAGGGGACGACATTTTCGATATAGATGTTGGAGTCATAAAGAGGAGAATTTTAAAATGGAAGCAAAGAAGACTTTACTTACGTATACAGGTTTGAAACAGCTGGAAGATGAATTGGAACAGCTGAAAGTGGTGAAAAGAAAGGAAGTTGCTGAGAAGATCAGAGAAGCAAGAGAGCAGGGGGACTTGTCTGAAAATGCAGAGTATGATGCAGCAAAGGATGAACAGCGTGATATTGAAGCACGTATCGATGAATTAGAGAAACTTCTTAAGAATGTAGAAGTTGTAGATGAAGATGAAGTAGGTACTGATACAATCAATGTAGGATGTACTGTAGATGTATATGATTGCGAATTTGAAGAAGAGATTGAATTCAAACTCGTAGGATCAACAGAAGCGAACAGCCTTGCTGGAAAGATTTCGAATGAATCTCCAGTGGGAAGAGCTTTGATTGGAAAGAAAGTAGGAGATCTCGTAACAGTGGAGACACAGGCGGGAATGATAGAATATAAAGTGTTAAAAATCAATCGTTCGATTTAATTATCTAGTAAGAGGAAAGAGGGAGAAGAACCATGGGTACACAGCAGCAGAATAATGGCCAGGAACAGGATATCAACCATTTGAGAAAAGTTCGTCGTGAAAAGCTTGCAGAATTGCAGGCAAATGGACAAGATCCATTTGAGATTACAAAATTCGATGTCACTCATCACAGCAAAGAGGTAAAGGACAACTTTGAAGAATTAGAAGGAAAGCATGTTGTGCTTGCTGGACGTATTATGTCAAAACGTATCATGGGCAAGGCTTCTTTCTGTAATATTCAGGATTTGAAGGGCAACATTCAGTCATACGTTGCAAGAGACAGCATCGGTGAAGAAGAATACAAGGCATTCAAGAAGATGGACATCGGTGATATCGTAGGTCTTGCCGGAGAAGTATTTAAGACAAAGACAGGGGAGATCTCTATCCACGCGTCTGCAGTAACACTTCTTTCTAAGAGTTTGCAGGTGCTTCCAGAGAAATTCCACGGACTGACAGACACAGATATCCGTTACCGTCAGCGCTACGTTGACCTGATCATGAATCCAGAAGTAAAAGATACATTTATCAAGCGTTCTAAGATTCTTAGCTCTATCCGCCGTTACTTGGATGGAGAAGGATTCATGGAAGTTGAGACACCAATGCTTGTTTCTAATGCAGGTGGAGCAGCAGCAAGACCATTCATTACACATTCCAATGCATTGGGCGAAGACTTTAAGATGCGTATTTCTCTGGAACTTTACTTAAAACGTCTGATCGTCGGTGGTATGGAGAAAGTTTATGAGATTGGAAGAGTATTCCGTAACGAAGGATGTGACACAAGACATAACCCAGAATTTACATTGATGGAATTATACCAGGCATATACAGACTACAATGGCATGATGAATCTTACAGAGAACATGTACCGTCATGTAGCACAGGAAGTTCTCGGAACAACAACAATTGTTTACAATGGAATTGAGATGGATCTGGGTAAACCATTTGAGCGAATCACTATGGTTGACGCAGTTAAGAAATATGCAAACGTTGACTGGAATGAAGTGAAGACATTAGAAGAGGCAAAGGCACTGGCGAAAGAACATCACCTCGAAGTGGAAGCTCACCACAAGAAAGGTGACATCTTGAACCTCTTCTTCGAAGAATATGTAGAGCACCATTTGATTCAGCCAACATTTATCATGGATCATCCAGTGGAAATTTCTCCACTTACAAAGAAGAAACCATCAAATCCGGACTATGTAGAACGTTTCGAGTTCTTTATGAATGGTTGGGAAATGGCAAATGCTTACTCAGAGCTGAATGACCCAATCGATCAGAGAGAACGTTTCAAAGCACAGGAAGAACAGCTTGCACTTGGAAATGATGAAGCAAACACAACAGATGAAGATTTCCTCAACGCCCTTGAGATCGGTATGCCTCCGACAGGTGGTATCGGATTCGGTATCGACAGAATGTGTATGCT
>CAZYCT010000006.1:0-32143 GCA_964646135.1 uncultured Coprococcus sp.
CAAAACATCAGAGAGCTCTTACAGTAGCAATCAAGAGAGCAAGACATATCGCTTTAATGCCATACGTTCAGGATTAATTCTTGCAGCGTAGGTGCTGATAAGGTAGATTTAGACCCTTAAATTCTAGACAACTAGAATTTAAGGGTTTTTTTGCATCAGCAATTGACAAATTTCTATAAGCCTTGGTGTGGCATATTCTAGAAAACTGGCGTATGCCTGGCAGAAGTGGTTTTTCCCAATGGCACCGTTCTCTGTGACCATCCGATTTCTGCGGCAGCCATTGCGGCAGAGCATCAGCCATTTGCATTTGCGGCAGTCTTCCGGTAAAGGCTTGGAACACTCAACAAAACCGGAGCACTTTCTCTGTATTTCCATTTCTTCGAAGCTGTGTTCCAGAATATTTCCCAGTTTCCATTCGTCCAGAACATAGAAATCGCAAGGGTAGACGCTTCCATCAGCTTCTATTACCCACTGGGGACCGCAGAAGCCACGGAGGTTACAGCTTTCAGGGTTTCGGCGCATCAGAATAGCCATAAGATTGTCGAAATAGCGGTTGTAAACATAATGACCGGATTTCATGTCTAAGTACCAGGCGTCAAAAGTATCCTTCAAGAAAGTTTCGTACTGCTGTGGGGAAAGGGAGTATTCGAAATGTCCAGGGGTGACTTCCAGTGGATCGAGACACTCGATATATTGTTGATAAGTAAAATTATGTTTACGAAAAAATTCATAAATTTGCTGTCCTTTATGTGCGGAAGCACTGGTGACGACGGTGAGAATATTGAAATCGACACCTCGCTGTTCTAGAAGGTGTATCGCGGCCATGACGCGGGTGAAGGTGCCATTACCTTCGTGATCCAAGCGGTAACGATCATGAATTTTCTTTGGACCATCCAGCGAAATTCCCACGAGTACGTGGTTTGAAGCAAACCAATTCGCCCAGTTTTCATCAATCAGGAGACCATTTGTCTGAAAAGCGTAGTGGATGCGAAGGTTTTTCGGATTCGCATGCTGAGCTACATATGCGGAGAAATCCTGAAAAAAGTCAAGTCCTGCAAGGGTTGGTTCTCCCCCTTGGAAGGCGAATGTGCAGTCTCCATCGGCAAAGAGAAAGGCTTTATCGATGAGTGCGTGGACAGTGGAGGGTGACATTCGGCCAAAAGATGGAAGGGAGCGATGCTTTGTTTCGTCGATATAGAAGCAGTATTTACAGCGCATGTTGCAGCTCCCAGAGACTGGTTTGATTAGTAGACTAATTGGCGGCATAAGAATTCCTTTCAAGCACACATAAAAATGGCGTATTTGTTGATATCTGTTGCGATTATAGCCTTTTTTGGGGAAAAGAGCAATGTCTTTGTGACTTGACGGGAGGAGAAAGCGCGAGTATCATAAAGAAGATTATAAGCAGACGATGTCGCAGAAAGAGTGAGAGTATGATAAATATAGTTGTCTTTTTGATTTGTTTTTTTGCATCTACAGCGGGTGCGATTTGTGGAATCGGCGGAGGCGTGATCATTAAGCCGGTGCTGGATTCTTTTGGAATTATGAGTGTGGCGACGATTAGTTTCTTATCGGGCTGTACAGTGCTGTCTATGACGACCTATTCTGTGGTACGTTCTAAGCGAAGTGGCACATCAAGAATTGACCAAAGAACTGGTTTTCCGCTGGCCGCGGGCGCAGCAGTGGGCGGCGTGCTCGGGAAGCAAATATTTCAAATTCTGAAAGATATGAGTGCAGATTCTGAAAGAGTTGGAGCGATTCAGGCGTGTTGTCTGTTGGTCGTAACACTTGGTACTTTGATTTATACACTTAAAAAGCAGAGTATTCGGACGAAAACAGTGAAAAATGCGGTAGTATGTGTGTGTATTGGCTTGGTTCTTGGTATGATGTCCGCCTTTTTGGGAATTGGCGGTGGACCAATCAACTTGGTTGTACTGTTTTATTTTTTCTCAATGGACACAAAAACAGCTGCGGAAAATTCGCTGTATATTATTTTGTTTTCACAGATTGCCAGTTTGTTGGCGAGTCTGTTCACTAGAACTGTTCCAAGGTTTCCAATTGAGATGCTGCTTTTGATGGTTTGTGGAGGAATCGTCGGTGGCATGGTCGGACGAAAAGTCAACAAAAAATTGGATGAAAAGGCGGTGGATCATCTCTTTATTGGGTTGATGCTTTTGATGATTCTCATCAATCTTTATAATATTTACAAGTTTATGTAGGAAGGCGAAGGCATGGAATTTGTATTAAATAATGGACGTATGCAGGCGCGGGTGCGAACGCTTGGAGGAGAACTGGTTTCGCTGACAGATCAAAAGGGAACAGAGTATTTATGGAATGGTGATCCAGCATACTGGGCTGGAGTTAATCCGATTTTATTTCCGATTATTGGAGGACTCAAAGATGGAAAAGTTCTGCTAGATGGAGAAAGCTGGGAGATGAAGCGCCACGGCTTTGCGCGTGATCAAGAATTCAGTGTGATAGAGCAGACAGAGGACTCCATCTGCCTAGAATTGAAAGATAGCAAAGAGACAAGAAGTGTATATCCGCGGAGCTTTCAGTTAAAGGTACGTCATCAGCTGGACGCAGAGGGATTTTCCACGTCATTTGAAGTGTGTAATCGGGATACGCGCAGGATGCCTTTTTGTATAGGCGCCCACACCGCATTTCGCTGCCCGCTTCATGCAGGCGAGGCATTTGAGGATTATGAACTTGTTTTCAATCATGCGGAGGAGGAAGGTGCCTTACTTTTGGATGGTCAGGGCTGTGTCTTAGGAAACAGTGAAGAGAAACTGTTGGATGGAACCAGACAATTAAGACTAGAGTATTCGACGTTTGAAAAATTGGACACGATAATCTTCAAAAATCTGAAATCCCAAGGCGTAAGCCTGCAGCATCGGGAAAGTGGGGAAGGAATACATGTGGAATACACGGGATTTCCCATCATTGCTTTTTGGACACAGGGGGCGAAAAGAGCACCCTTCTTGTGCGTTGAACCTTGGCATGGATGTGCGGCAGCTAAGTGGGAAAAAGGGACGTTTGAAGAGAAGGAAGGGTGTATTTTGTTGGAGCCAGGGGAGCAAATCACGCTTGAATATAGTGTGAAAGTGCTTACAAAATTATAAAATGAAATGAAGAAATTGACAATATGCACAAAAAATGATAGCATTAGATGAGAAAAATGATTCATTATAAGGGAGGAACAAGTAATGAAAAAGAAACTTATGGCATTATTGCTGACATTTGTAATGGTATTTTCATTCGCAGCATGTGGTTCAGGAGACACAGCTAAGGATGAAGGCGAAAATGAAAACAAAGTAGACGAGATTACATTGGAAGTTGCTTATATGCCAAACTACGGAAGCTTATGGGCAGTAACTACAGCAATCGAAAAAGGATATTTTGCTGAAGAAGGCATTAATGTGAATTTGACATCTTTCCAGGATGGTCCAACAATCATCTCTGCTATGGAATCAGGAAGCATTGATATCGGTTATATCGGACATGGAGCACACAAACTTTGTATTCAGGGAAATGCTAAGATTTTCGCACTTTCACACATCTCTAATGGTGACGCTGTAATTGGTGGACCAGAAGTGAAGAAGTTAGAAGATCTGAAGGGCAAGAAAGTTGCTTATTCTTCTGGAACATCTAGTGAAGATATCTTGAAGAATGCACTTGCAAAAGCAAATCTTACAATGGATGATATTGAAGCAGTAGAAATGGAAGCTGCAAACATCGTTACAGCTATGTTGTCTGGTGGTGTTGATGCATGTGCTACATGGTCTCCAAACAGCTTGAAGATTATGGAAGAAGCAGACGATGCAACACTTCTCTGCGATAATATGACATTTATCGATAACACAGTTTCACTTGCAAGCTGGATTGTAACACCAAAATTTGCAGATGCTAATGCAGACGCAATTCTTCGTTTCACAAGAGCACTTTACAAAGCTATGGATTATGCAGCAGATGGTCACTATGATGAAGTAGCTGAATATGTAGCAGGTGAGACAAAGACAGATTACGATTCTGTATATGCACAGCGCGGAGATGCTGACTGGTTGACAGGAAAAGAAGTTGCAGAAGGTGCAGCAGACGGAACAGTTGCAGAATACTATAAAGTTCAGCAGCAGAACTTCCTTGCATCAGGTGCAGTAGAAAAAGAAGTTCCAGTAGAAGATTATGTAATGTTAGACAACATGATTGAAGCAGGAAAATAAATTGTTGAGTAAAAGGGCATCGTCTCAGCTGAATAGTTCAGTTGAGGGATGCCCTTTCCTTGCGTAAAATTTGATTTAAAAAGAACAGTCAAGAGGATGTCCGTGAAAAATAATTGTGTGAATCGACAGATCTTCTTTGTTTAACAAGAGGATGGATGCGTCTTTTCCAATGTCGAGAGAGCCAAGTTGGTTCTCAAGTCCGAGTGCTTCGGCAGGATTATAAGTGGCAGCTCTGACAGCGTCTTCCAGTGGAATGTGGAAAGAAACAGCAGTTCGCAGACAATCCATCAAGTTGGAAGCAGAACCGGCAAGTGTATCCGGCGCATCTGCGAGGACAGCGCGCTTGCCGCGAACGATGACCTCCTGGCCACCTAGAGAATACTGTCCGTCAGGCATTCCGGCTGCTCGCAGAGAGTCGGAGATCAAAATGACACGTTCTTTTCCAAAAAGCTGGAAGGTAAGGCGAATGGTGCTTGGATGGATGTGAATGCCATCACAGATTAGTTCGACTTTTGTGTCAGGTTGGTCAAAGGCTGCGCCGAGTACGCCAGGATTGCGGTGGTGCATAGGAATCATTCCATTGTAAAGATGTGTAACCTGGCGTGCACCAGATTGGAAACCGATAGTTGCGGTGTCATAATCCGCAGCAGTGTGTCCGAGAGAAACAGTTACATGTTCGACCTGGCGGATAAAATCAACTGCACCAGGAAGCTCTGGGGCTACTGTGACCAGCTTGACAAGCTGATTCGATTCACACTGAAGTCTATGAAGTAAGTCCAAATCAGGATGCGCGAGGTATTCTTCGTTTTGGGCACCACGCTTGGCGTGAGAAAGGAATGGTCCTTCTAGATTTATACCTACCAGCTCGGCACCGTGAAGCGCGTTCGCACGGTGAGAGGCGGCATTTCGGCACAGACGAATCAGTTGTTCTTCTGGAAGCGTCATGCCGGCCGGACAGATATGGGTGATTCCATTTGCCAGTTCGTAGTCAGCCATTTTCTGTAGCCCATCTGGCGTGCCGTCGCTGAAATCCTCGCCGCAGCAGCCGTGAAAATGTAAATCTATGAGACCTGGTATCACATAACAATCAGAGGCATCAAGGACAAAATCAGAATCAGAGGCTGTAGAAATTTTTGTCCCACTTGTGTAAATATCTCGGCTGACAAAGCCGTCCTTTAGATCAAATACTAAGCCGTTTATAATATGCATGTTGCATTCCTCCCCCAAAATAATCTAGTTTTATTATAATAAAGGGAAATATAAATGGCAATCAATTTGACACGCATAATCAAAAATAGTAGAATATAAGTATTATGGTTTGAAAATGAATATATGAAAGGAGGATGTGTATGGGAAAACGGAAAAATGTTTTATTGATTCTTGCGGATCAGCAGCGATTGGATACAGTCGGTGCATATGGAATGGATAACATTTGCAAGACACCGCATATTGACCAGCTTGCCGCAGAAGGAATGAAATTTAACAATGCGTATACAACTTCTGCAATTTGCGCTCCGGCGCGGGCAAGTGTTATGACAGGTCTCTATGCGCATAATCACGGAGTGATTGACAATTTCACGGATATCAAGCCAGGAACCCCTCTTTTGGGCGAGTGCATGCATGATGCAGGATATTATTGTGGATTCGCAGGGAAGTGGCATGTGTCACCAAGCAGAGGACCAGAGGAATGTGGTTTTGATGAAGGCAAGCCATTTATAGGGTACGCCTTTCCAGGAAGCGGGGTGTTCCCAAGCCTTATTTTCAATCAGCCACCTGACAATGAACCAAATTACTATGAAGAATATTTGAAAGAACAAGGATATACGGATGTTGATGTTTCGCATGGATTCCTTGGAGATAATCCAGCCCTTCAGATTCAGGAAATGTTCTGTAAACATGAGGGACCAGTGGAAAGTACGATTGAGTACTTTGTTGCGCATGAGACGAATCGCTTGATCGACGAGGCCAAGGAGCAGGACAAACCATTCTTTATCTGGGCGAATTTCTGGGGACCACACAGCCCAAGTATTGTTCCGGAGCCGTATTATTCTATGTACAATCCGGAAGATATTAAGGAACATCCAAGCTACTGCGACGATCTTTTAGATAAGCCATACGGATATTATCTAAGCGAGAAGATGTGGGGACTTGGCAATTACGGATGGAAAGGCTTTCAGGAGATTGCTGCAAGGTATTATGGACATTGCACGATGATTGATGACATGGTTGGCATGATGATTGACAAGCTGAAGGCGGAAGGCTTATACGATGATACAATCATTATTTATACTGCGGATCATGGAGACTGCCTCGGAGCGCACAAATTGATTGAGAAAGGTTGTTTCGCATTTGAAGAGATTTACCACATCCCAATGGTAGTGAAGGGCGCAGGAACAAAGGACAATGACAGCTTTGTACTGTTGCAGGAATTGATGCCGACCATATTGGATGTGGCAGGCGTGAAGCCGAAGAAGCCAGTGGATGGACAAAGCTTTCTTCCACTGATGATGGGGGAACAATCTGACAATGGAAGAACAGAAGTGTATGGAGAATACCATAATCATTTCTATGTAGCGCGTCAGCGCATGGTGCGAGATCACGATTACCAGTTGACATTCAACGAGAGCGAGCGCGGAGAACTTTATGATTTAAAGAAGGATCCATATCAGCTTCACAATGTGTGCTATGATCCGGCCTATGCTGAGGTTAAGAAAAAGTATCTGGACATCATGTCGAAGTATATGAAAGAGACGAATGATCCAGCAAGTACATGGTTCCACCGAATCAAGGAATTTTATTAATGTAGGAGCAAAGAGATGAATAAAAAGAAGAGTAAGATTCAAATACCAAATTGGGGATGGCTGATTCTGTCGTTCCTGACGGCAATGGCATTGTGGTATTTCTTGTCTGTGAATCCACAGACTGCGAGAAGTTTTCCGTTTTTGCCAGAGATATTTAAAGCAGTTAAGACTGTAATTGCAAGAGGAATTTTAGTGGAAGACTTCATAAGTAGTATGATTTCTGTCCTTTGTGGTTTTGCACTTGGGTTCGTGACAGCAGTACCGATTGCCTTTTTGATGGCATGGTATGTACCAGTGAGAAATATTTTGGAACCATGGATTCAGTTTATCCGTAACATTCCACCTCTTGCCTATGTACCATTGATCGTTATCGCAGCAGGTGTAGGACGTCGCCCACAGATTATTGTTATCTGGCTTGCAACATTTTTGATTATGACAGTGACAATTTATCAGGGTGTACGCAATGTGGATGAGACTTTGATCAAGGCAGCAAGAGTTCTGGGAGCTAAGGATAAGGATATTTTCATCAAGGTCGTTTTCCCAGCAACGACACCATTTATTCTGACAGCTGTGCGCTTGGGCGTTTCTGTTGCACTGACAACGTTGATCGCGGCAGAGTCTACAGGAGCTGTTGCAGGTATGGGAATGCGTATCCGTTCCTTTGCAAATAGTTTTGAAGTGGCACCAATGTTACTGTACATCATTTTGATTGGTGTGATTGGAATTACTTCTGAAAAAATCATTAAAACATTAGAAGGGAAGCTCACAGGATGGCAGGAGAAGAGAGAAGTGTAAAGGTTAAGATCGACCATGTTGAGAAGGTGTTTGAAGGCCGTAATGGAAAAATGGTTGCATTAAATGGTATCGATCTTGATATTATGGAGAATGAATTTGTTTGTGTAGTTGGACCATCTGGCTGTGGAAAATCTACATTGTTGAATATCATAGCAGGTTTGTTGGAACCTACATCAGGTGCAGTCTATGTAGATGATAAGAAGGTAGAAGGCACTGGAACAGAGCGAGGAGTTGTATTCCAGCAGTATGCTTTATTCCCATGGCTGACAGTACTGAAAAATGTAATGTTTGGTCTGAAATTAAAGGGCATGAAAGATGATGAGGCTAAAGAGATTGCCATGAAATACATAAAGATGGTAGAGCTTGAGGATTTTGTAGACAGTTATCCGAAAGAACTCTCCGGTGGTATGAAACAGCGTGTGGCAATCGCACGTGCTTATGCGGTGCAGCCAGAAGTGCTTTTGATGGACGAGCCATTTGGTGCGCTGGATGCACAGACTCGTACACAGCTTCAGTCTGAGTTGATTCGCACATGGCAGGAAGAAAAGAAAACTTGCTTTTTCATTACACATGATGTAGAAGAAGCAATTATTTTGGCTACGAAGGTTATCGTAATGAGCGCGCGCCCAGGACGAATCAAAACAATCGTAGATATTAATCTGCCATATCCGAGAACGCAGGATTTGAAAATGCAGAAAGAATTCCTTGATCTGAAAGCGCAGATTTGGGGAGAAGTATATCAGGAATACTTAGAAGTAAGAAAATAGAAGAATTTAAAAATCCCCCTGTGGAGGAGCTGTATAGTTATATGTATGCAGAGCCTCCGAGGGGGATTTTTTTGTATTTAAATTATAATGGTGATTTTGAAAGTGCAGCAGCGTCAGCGACTAATGATACATCTGGATGGAGCTGTAAGATAGAAGCTGGAACTCTTGGTGTGATTGGACCAAAGAATGCTTTGTTTACAATTTCTGCTTTATCTTCGCCACTTACGACAATGACGATTTTCTTTGCTTTCATGATGGTTCCGATTCCCATAGTGTATGCCTGACGAGGAACATCATCAATCGATTCAAAGAAACGCTTATTTGCTTCAATCGTGCTTTCCTGTAAGTCTACACAGTTTGTGTATTTCGGGAAGTTATCAGCAGGTTCGTTGAAACCGATATGACCGTTGTGACCAAGTCCGAGAAGCTGAAGGTCAATGCCGCCCATAGAGTCGATAAGTGCTTCGTAACGTTTGCACTCAGCTTCGCTGTCTGGGTTTGTTCCGTCTGGAAGATGGGATTCTTTGATATTCACATGATCAAAAAGATTATCGTGCATAAAATAATAATAGCTTTGATCGTTTTCGCGAGGAAGTCCTCTGTATTCATCAAGGTTTACTGTTCGAATCTGAGAAAAATCGAGATCTCCATTCTTAAAGCCTTCTACGAGTCTTTTGTATGTGCCGATTGGAGAAGAGCCAGTAGCGAGACCGAGAACGCTGTCTGGTTTCTGGATAATCTGCGCGCCGATAAGATTCGCAGCAACTCTACTTAGATCGTCATAATTTTTTGTCTGATAAATTTTCATAAATGAACCCCTTTCAAGTAATTTCTAACTCGAATTGTTAAAAAGTTATTTCAACAATTTAATAATATATTAAACCGATGAAATATAAATTGCAATAAAATGTTGAAAAAAGTATCGGTTGCAGTAATATGCTATTATATGGTACACTTTAGGGTGGATAAAAAGATAGAAAATAAGATTTGATTATAAATGTACGAAAACCAAGGAGGTACGATGAAATGAAAAAACCAGTATTAGTGATTATGGCAGCTGGAATGGGAAGTCGTTATGGCGGCTTAAAACAGATCGATCCGGTAGATGAGCAGGGACATATGATTATAGATTTTTCGCTGTTTGATGCATACAAAGCGGGATTTGAGAAAGTTATTTTTATCATCAAGAAGGAGAACGAGCAGGTATTTCGCGAGGTGATCGGAAATCGAATTGCAAAATACATGGAAGTAGAGTATGTATTTCAGGAGCTTACGAATATTCCGGAGGGCTTTGCAATTCCAGAGGGACGCCAGAAACCATGGGGAACAGGTCATGCAATTCTTAGCTGTATTGAGCAGGTAGATGGACCGTTTGCAGTTATCAATGCAGATGATTATTATGGAAGAGAAGCGTTTGAGAAGATTTATAATTTCCTCGCTACTCATGAAGATGATGAGATCTATCGCTATACAATGATTGGATATCTTCTGAAAAATACAGTGACTGACAACGGACACGTTGCCAGAGGTGTGTGCACGACAAATGAAGCTGGAGAATTGGTTGCAATCAATGAGAGAACACGTGTGGAAAAGCGCGATGGCAAAATTGCGTACACGGAAGATGATGGAGAAAGCTGGACATTTTTGCCAGAAGACACATTGGTGTCTATGAATTTATGGGGATTTTCGGAAAGTATTTTAAAAGAACTGAAGAAGCATTTCCCAGAATTCTTGCAGAAAGGAATCGCAGAAAATCCTTTGAAATGCGAGTATTTTCTTCCAGAAGTTGTCAGTGGGCTTTTGGCAGAAGGTAAGGCAACTGTGACAGTGCTGTCGTCATCAGATAAATGGTATGGTGTGACTTATAAAGAGGACAAACCAGTGGTGGTTGCCGCTATTAAGAAGATGAAAGAGGATGGAAAGTATCCAGAAAAGCTTTGGGAGGAAGTGTAATGGATCAACAGTTATTAGAAGAAATTATTTTGAATTTCCAATTTGAAGGGACACTGACAGCGTGGAAGAATTATGGAAATGGACATATTAATGATACACTTTTACTCTCTTTTCAGAAAGAATCTGGCGAGGAATACCGGATTGTGCTTCAACATATGAATCAGCATATTTTCAAGCAGCCGGTTCAGTTGATGGAAAATGTGTTGAATGTGACGACGTATTTGCGTAAGCATATTGAAGAGCATGGTGGGGATCCGAATCGGGAAACTTTGCATTTTGTTATAGATCGAGAGGGATTGCCTTACTACTGTGATTCGACCGGCGAATATTGGAGAGCGTATCGTTATATTGATAATGTAGATTGTTATGATCTGGTGGAAGATCCAGAGGATTTTTATCAGAGCGGGATTGCGTTTGGCAGTTTTCAGAGAAGACTGGCAGACTATCCAGCCGAGTCTCTTCATGAGATTATCGAGGGATTTCATGATACTCGTGCGCGATTCAAAGTATTTCAGCAGGCAGTAGCTGAGGATGTGTGCGGACGTGCGAAAGATGTCCAAAAGGAGATTCAGTTTGTGCTGGATCACGAAGAACTGGCCAATGTATTTGCAGAACTTTTAGATAAGAAGGAATTGCCACTTCGTGTGACACATAATGACACGAAGCTGAACAATGTATTGATTGACAAGGATACGCGAAAAGGAATCTGCGTGATAGACTTAGACACAGTCATGCCAGGGCTGGCAATGAACGACTTTGGCGACGCGATACGATTCGGCGCAAGCACTGCGCTGGAGGACGAGCCGAATTTGGAAAAAGTTTCTTGCAGCATGGAATTGTATGAAGCATTTACAAAAGGCTTTATAGAGGGCTGCGGCGGCAGACTGACGGAGAAGGAAATCGATCTTATGCCGATGGGGGCGAAGGTCATGACATATGAGTGTGGAATGAGATTTCTGACAGACTATCTGCAGGGAGACGTGTATTTTAAGACACACCGGGAAGGTCATAATCTTGACCGATGCAGAACACAGTTCAAACTGGTGGAAGATATGGAACAGAAGTGGAATACAATGTGTGAGATTGTACAGAAATTCAAATAAAACTATGGTGCGAAGGGGGAGACTAGCATGGCTATTTTAGTAACAGGTGGTGCAGGTTTTATTGGAAGTCATACATGCGTGGAACTTTTAAATGCAGGGTATGAAGTTGTAGTTTTGGATAATTTGTCGAATGCATCGGAAGAATCGTTGAAAAGAGTGGAGAAGATCACTGGAAAACAGGTTACGTTTTATCAGGCAGATATTCGCGATGCGAAGAGATTGGACGAGATATTTGGCAAGGAACAGATAGAAAGTGTCATTCATTTTGCAGGACTTAAGGCAGTCGGCGAATCTGTGGCAAAACCGCTGGAATATTATGATAATAATATTTCAGGCACATTGGTGCTTTGTGATGCGATGAGGAAACATGGGGTAAAAAACATTATTTTTAGTTCTTCGGCAACCGTGTACGGAGAACCGGCGTTTATTCCGATTACAGAAGAATGCCCGAAGGGAATCTGCACGAATCCATATGGTTGGACGAAGTGGATGCTAGAACAGATTTTGACGGATCTGCACACAGCAGATCCAGAATGGAATGTAATATTGCTCCGTTATTTCAATCCAATCGGTGCTCACGAAAGTGGAATGATTGGGGAGGATCCGAAGGGGATACCGAACAATTTGATGCCGTATGTATCTCAGGTAGCTATTGGAAAATTAGAATGTCTGGGTGTGTTTGGCAATGATTATGACACACATGATGGAACTGGTGTAAGAGACTACATTCATGTTGTAGATCTAGCCATCGGTCATGTGAAAGCACTTAAGAAGATTGAGGAAAAAGCAGGAGTGTGCGTGTATAACCTTGGAACGGGACAGGGCTATTCTGTACTCGATATTGTACATGCCTTTGAAAAAGCAGTGGGAAAGGAAATTCCTTATCAGATAAAAGCGCGCCGACCAGGCGACATAGCCGCTTGCTATGCGGATGCGAAGAAGGCGAAGGAAGAACTTGGCTGGGAAGCAGAACGAGGATTGGAAAAAATGTGTGAAGATGCATGGAGATGGCAGACACAGAATCCAAATGGGTATCAGGCATAAAAGAGGGATGTCATATGAATCAAGAAATAAAATTAAAAGGACGTCTAAAATTCTATATACAATGGCCGATCATTGCAGTGGTTCTGTTTGGAATTATGAATATTTGGATTTTCCAAATAGACAGAAAAGCTGGTGCATTGATGTCTGGTGGCGTTGTCGTGTATTTGATCGTTGCAGTGTTTATGTATTTGCACAGCAAGTATGTCATACTTGCAGAGATGACCGATTTTGCAGAGCACTACGGATTAGTGCAGAATGCACTTTTAAAAGAATTGCCATCGCCATATGTTATTTTATCGCACGATGGAAAGATTTTGTGGTCTAATGTAAAGTTCAAGGAAATGATCGGCGATCCGTTACAGAAGGACGCTTATTTGAGTAAATATATGCCGGACCTTCACCGAGGTGTTTTCCCGAAAGGAGAGGAAGAGGCGGTTTCCTTGGAAGTGACTTACAATGAATGTGACTATCAGGCAGAACTGCACTGTGTTTTGATGGAAAATATCCATGATACAGAGCAGATGATTCAAATCTCGGAAGCTAAGACACATTTGATTGCAGTACATTTTCAAGATATATCGGAATTGAATCGCTATATCCGTGAAAATGAAGAGCAAAGCATGGTGGCTGGTTTGATCTATATTGACAATTATGACGAGGTAATGGACAGCGTGGAAGAAGTTCGTCAATCACTGCTGGTGGCATTGATTGACCGTAAGATCAATCAGTATATCTCAGGAGTCAGCGGTATTGTCAAGAAGCTTGAGAAAGATAAATATCTGGTTGTTGTTAAAAAAGTTGGCTATGACAAAATGGAAGAGAGCAAATTTGCACTCCTCGATGAAGTAAAGAATGTAAATATAGGGAACCAAGTGCCAGTAACGCTCAGCGTGGGAATTGGATTCGGTACAGATTCTTACGCTACAAGTTATAACTATTCGCGTGTGGCGATCGATCTTGCGCTTGCCAGAGGTGGCGATCAGGTTGTTGTGAAAAGTCCACAGGGCATTAAGTATTATGGCGGAAAATATGAGCATACTTCAAAGAATACACGCGTGAAAGCAAGGGTAAAAGCAGAAGCTCTTCGAGAATTTATGATGAGCAAAGAACGCGTGATGGTCATGGGACATAAGATGACAGATGTGGATTCTTTTGGAGCGGCTATCGGTATTTACAAGGCGGCAGAATCTTTAGGAAAGAAAGTTAATATTGTTGTCAACGATATTTCAGTATCTGTGCGCCCGTTTTATGATATGTTCCATAACAATTCGGCTTATCCGGAACATTTATTTGTGAAATCACATGAGGCAGAACAGCTGGCGGATGAAAATACGATGGTCATTGTGGTAGATACGAACCGGCCGAAGATGACAGAATGTGAAAAGCTGCTTAAAATGACGAAGACAATTGCAGTGTTGGATCATCATCGCCAAGGTGATGATGAGATTGAGAATGCGGTGCTGTCTTATATTGAGCCGTATGCATCGTCTGCATGTGAGATGGTTGCGGAAATTCTTCAATACATCGATGATGTGAAGGTGAAGCCAATGGAAGCAAACTGCATGTATGCAGGAATTATGATCGATACGAATAATTTTATGACGAGAGCTGGAGTGCGTACCTTTGAAGCGGCCGCTTATTTAAGACGATGTGGCGCAGATATTACTTATGTGCGCAAATTGTTGAGAGATGACATGGCATCACACCGGGCAAAGGCTGCGATCATTGGGAATGCGGAAGTGTACCGTAAAGTGTTTGTAATCGGAAGGGCAGAGGATCTGAACATTGAAAGTCCGACTATCGTTGGCGCTCAAGTGGCAAATGATCTGCTTAACATTGATGAAATCAAAGCATCCTTCGTGTTGACAACTTATGCGGGAAGGATTTATGTAAGTGCGCGTTCTATCGATGAAGTAAATGTGCAGCGTATTATGGAAGCGTTAGGCGGCGGCGGTCACATCAATGCGGCGGGCGTACAGTTTGAGCACACGAATATGGAAGAAGCTGTTGCAGCTCTGAAAGCGGTAATTGATGAATGGATACAAAAAGGAGAAGTGTAAATGAAAGTAATTTTGTTAGAAGATGTGAAATCATTAGGAAAAAAGGGAGAAATTGTCAATGTAAATGACGGTTATGCAAGAAACTGTATATTGCCGAAAAAATTAGGTGTGGAGGCAAACAACAAGAACTTGAATGACTTGAAGCTCCAGAAGAAGAAGGAAGAGAAAATCGCTCAGGAATTGCTTGATGCGGCAAAAGAATTGGCTGCCAAGATTGAGGCAGGAAAAGTAGAAGTGACAATTAAGACTGGGGAAGGTGGAAGAACATTCGGCTCTGTATCTTCGAAAGAAATCGCGACTGCTGTAAAAGAGCAGATGGGCTTAGAAATCGATAAAAAGAAGATTCAGATGAAAGATTCTATCAAGAATTTGGGAACATTTATTGTACCGGTGAAATTACACGCGAAGGTTACCGCAGAATTGAAGGTACACGTAGGAGAAGCCTAGGAGGGAACAGCATGGATGAAGCGCTCATTAAGCGAGTGCCTCCGCACAGCATAGAGGCAGAGCAATCCGTAGTCGGTGCGATGTTGATGGACAAAGATGCGATTACAACTGCGTCAGAAATCATTTGCGGTGAAGACTTCTACCAGACGGCTTATGGAGTTGTGTTTGATTCTGTGGTGGAATTGTTTAATGAAGGGAAACCTGTTGACCTTGTAACATTGCAGAATCGGTTGAAAGAGAAGGATGTGCCGGAGGAAATCAGCAGTTTGGAATTTGTGCGTGATTTGGTGGCAGCTGTTCCGACCTCAGCAAATGTGAAATATTATGCTGAGATTGTTGCAGAGAAAGCAACGCTCAGGAAGATGATTAAATTAAATGAAGAGATTGCCAATGCATGTTATCTTGCGAAAGAACCAGTAGAAGCAATCATGGAGCGCACCGAAAAGAGAGTCTTTGAACTAGTACAGAATAGAAATGCGGGAGACTATGTTCCGATCAAACAAGTTGTGTTGAATGCGTTGGAGCGAATAGAGAAAGCATCCAAAAGCAAAGGAACGGTTACGGGAATTCCGACGGGATTCATTGATCTTGATTATAAGACTTCTGGCCTTCAGCCTTCGGATTTTATCTTGGTCGCAGCCAGACCGTCTATGGGAAAGACAGCCTTTGTCTTAAACATTGCACAGCATGTAGCATTTCGACAGAACAAGGCAGTTGCTATCTTCAGTTTGGAAATGTCAAAAGAGCAGCTGGTAAACCGAATGTTTTCCCTGGAATCTTACGTGGATGCACAGATGCTCCGAAACGGTAATCTGAAAGATTCTGATTGGGAGAAATTGATTGAAGGGGCCGGTATCATCGGAAACTCTAAGTTGATTATCGATGACACGCCAGGTATTTCCATCTCTGAGATGAGATCAAAATGTCGAAAATATAAACTGGAACACGGATTGGATTTGATTATCATTGACTACCTTCAGCTTATGAGTGGAAGTGTGGGAAAAAGAAGTGATTCACGTCAGCAGGAGATTTCGGATATCTCTCGTTCGCTGAAAGCTTTGGCCAGAGAGCTGAATGTACCAGTTATTTCCTTGTCTCAGCTCAGCCGAGCGGTAGAACAAAGACCAGATCACAGACCGATGCTTTCTGACTTACGTGAATCAGGAGCTATCGAGCAGGATGCGGACGTGGTGATGTTTATCTACCGTGATGACTATTATCACAAGGATACAGAGCGAATCAATGAGGCAGAGATTATTATTGCCAAACAGAGAAATGGTCCGATTGGGACGGTGACACTGACTTGGCTGCCGCAGTACACAAAATTTGCAAATTCGCAGAAACAAGTGTCAGATTACGAATAGAAAAGGATATCTCACAAATAATGTGTGGGATATCCTCTTTTTTTACGATTCACCTAGCAACTTTCGCAGATAATGTCTAGGAGAAGACTTGGAGGTCTCTTTTCGAATCACTTGCTGCTGGCGAATGAGATGATCAAGCTTGCGGTAGCGATCTTCTTCTAAACGTTCCTTTGTAGTTAGCAGCATGTCCACTTCCTTTGTGACTTGTCGGGTCACACTGCGGGAAATATTTTCTTCTAGTATTTTATTATTCTGTGCCATCACATTCTGCATCGTTGATTCCAAAAAAACTTGAAATTCAGCTACTGCCGGATTATCCGAAAGCAGTTCAGAAACTTCGGTCAAATCGGGAACAGAGAGTTCTTCGGTATGTTTTTGCTTCAAAAGTGCTTTGGTATGTAGGATGTCAGGGAGAATTTCCTTAATTTCTTTCAAGAGAATCCCCTGCTCTTTCAGTTCTTTGATACAACAGAAAAGTTGTATATCCTCTTCCGTATAGTAACGATGTCCCATTTCTGTGCGTCCGATAGGAAGAGAGAGCTCTTCTTCCCAATGGCGCAGAGCGTGTGATTCTACACCAACACGTTTCGCTGTCTCAGAAATCAGATAATGAACGTCGCCCATACGCTAACCTCCTTATTTAAACTTCGAAATTCAGTTCTGAAGTATTCTTTAGATAAATATATTGTAGCATAGTACGTAGGAAATGGTTGAAAAATCGTTCGACAAATATTGCACATAAAAAATCCAGTTCTGCGCGAAACAAAACTGGATTCTCTATTCTTTACTGATATAACTATATGAAGTTATGATTAAGCTTCTGTGATAGCGCCAACTGGACATTCGCTTTCGCAAGCACCGCAGTCTACACATGCATCAGCATTGATTCCCATATGATCAGCACCCATAGCGATAGCGCCAACTGGACAAGCACTTTCACAAGCGCCACAACTTACACAAGCATCTGAAATAGTACGTGCCATAATTATTGTACCTCCTTGAATTGTTAGAATGAAGCAAAACAGAGACTAAAGTTCACTGATCGCACCAACTGGACAGACAGGCTGACACAGTCCACAGGCAGCGCACTTATCTGCGTCAATCTCCATATGCTCAGGTCCCATCGAGATAGCACCAACTTGGCATGCATCTTCACAGGCACCGCAGCTTACGCATTCATCTGAAATAACGCGTGATCTCAGCATGATGATAACCTCCTTCAACTTCAGAATTCTAATATTTGTGATTTTATAACACATACATTTTAATACATATAAAATAAAGTTACAAGTGGAAAGTAAAGTAAAAATCAGAAAAGAGCCTATTTAAGAAAATTTAAGAAAACTTAAGAAAATAAGTCTCCTATTTTTGGAAATATAGTGTATAGTGATTACTGTGCAGACAGAAACGAAAGGAAAAGTGATTGTATGAAAGCAGGAAAACGCACGTTAGTAGGGGTTCTTTGCCTGATGATGATCCTGGGCGGCTGTACTCCGAAGAATGAAGATAAGAACAATGTATCTGTAGATAATATTAAGAAAGAAAGCAGCGAGCAAAGCAAGTTGAATACACTTCAGCCACATGCGTACGGGAATGTGCAGGGACTCTCATTGGAGCCAGGAGTGACGATCTCCTTAATCGGGCGAGGTGAGAAGACCGCGTATTGGTCAGCAATCAAGGCGGGCGCACAGGCCGCGATCGATGAAATCAATCAGAATCTTGGCTACAAAGGTGATGACAAGATAAAGTTAAGCTATTCAGGTGCCAATTCGGAAAATGATGTGGATGACCAAGTGAATATTTTGGATGAGGAACTAGACAGATATCCCATCGCAGTGGGAATAGCTCTGGCAGATGCAAGTGCCAGCCAGGTACAGTTTGATATGGCGGCAAACAATGGGATTCCTGTGGTTGCCTTCGATTCGGGAACTGATTATAAGGACGTAGTGTGTATGGTTGACACGGACAATCTGGAGGCTGCCTCGACAGCCGCATCGAAGCTCTGTGATGCAATCGCAGACAGCGGTGAGATTCTGATGTTTGTGCATGACTCAAGTTCTACCTCCGCAAAGGGCAGAGAAGAAGGTTTTGTGCGCGCAATCAGTGAGGAACACACAGGTGTTACAATCGAGAATATCTATCATATGGACGAGTTGGAGATGATGAAGCAGCAGATTGCAGAAGAGCAGGTTCTGGAGAAAGGACTGGAGGATTCGGATGAAATCGCGGAGGCAATCGCAGAGATAGAAGATAAACTGACGCAGAAGGATGTAATTGCATATATTTTCGCACAGTATCCTGACGCAAGAGGCGTTTATACAACTTCGGAGACAGCAGCTTCTGCGGTGCTTGAAGTGTTAGATAAGATGGAGAATCAGGAAGAATATAAGATTATTGGTTTCGATGGCGGTGAGAATCAGCTGGAACGCCTTGAGAAGGGAAAGATTGTGGGACTTATCGTGCAGAACCCATACGGAATTGGCTATGCAACAGTGGTGGCCTGTGCGCGAGCAGCTATGGGAGAAGGCAATGAAGCAATTGTAGACGCAGGCTATACATGGGTTACAGCGAAGAATATGAGCGAAGAATCCATTAAAAATATGATGTATTAAATAAGATTGAGAAAGGTGGGCGGTGGCTCACCTTTCTGCATATAACGAGAAATGAAAAAGTATAAATTTCAGATAAACCAATTCCAAATTTTCTGTGAAATCTACACTTTTAGGAAGTACGACTCTTGAATCTAAAAAATAAGTAAGATATACTATCGATATTGTGAAGTCTACATTGATGGAGCAGGAGGAACAAAATGTTTGGATATGTAATGTGTAATAAAGGAGAATTGAGCAAAGAGGAGCAACAGAGATATCAAAGTGTATACTGTGGTTTGTGCAAGACTCTTGAAAGAAAATATGGGCAGCTTGCCCGATTTAGCCTCAATTATGAGATGACATTTCTGATACTTTTTTTATCTTCTCTATATGAGCCGACTGAAGAAGAGCGGACATTTAAATGTGCGATGCATCCCTTGAAGAATAAAACAGAACGAACGAATAAATATACAGAATATGCCGCAGATATGACGATCGCATTGACGTATCACAAGTGTTTGGATGACTGGCGCGATGAGCGAAAGCATTTGCAGCATCTGTATGGGAATCATTTACAGAAAGCATACGATGAAGTGTGCAGATGCTATCCGAGACAGTGCAGAGCTATAGAAGAAGGATTGAAAGAACTGACAGAGATTGAGAACACCAACGGGGCACTTGCAGACAGTGCAGTGAATAGTTTTGGTAAAATCGTATCAGAGATTTTCGTGTATGAAGAAGATTTTTGGAGCAAGGAGTTGCGAACACTAGGATATGATCTGGGAAGATTTATCTATTTGATGGACGCGACAATAGATTATAAGAAAGACAAGAAAACGAATAATTACAATCCACTTTTTTCAATGAAAAAACTTCCGGAAGAGATGGAAGGTGTGTTGAAAGTGATGATTGGAGGAGCAGCGGCGATATTTGAGGATCTTCCGCTGGTACAGGACGAGCATTTGATGAGAAATATTATTTACGGTGGAGTTTGGCAGCAGTTTTATGCGCGACAGTCCAAGAAGGAGAAGAAACATGATTAGTGATCCATATAAGGTCCTGGGGATATCACCAGATGCAACAAAAGAAGAGATAAAGAAGGCGTATCGACAAAAGGCGAAGCAGTATCATCCGGACTTGAATCCGAATAATCCGGAAGCGGAGAAGAAGATGAATGAAGTGAATGAAGCGTATGATATGCTGAACCATCCGGAAAAATACAAGCAGACGCAGCAGACATCGGGGTATCAGAATCCGTATGGGAGTACCTATAACAATCCATATGGGAATCCGTATGGATCGAGATATGGCAATCAAAACCAGAATCAGCAACAGAATGGTCCAGGGGGATATACCTACTATGAATTTAATTTCGATGATTTATTTGGATTTGGCAATCGCTATTCTGGGACAGACAGGCCAGAGTCTCAGCCGGGAGACAGTCAAGATATTCGGCAGGCAATCGACTTTATTAATATGAGAAAATATCAGTATGCGAATCAGGTTTTAAATGGAATGGTGAGTGCAGAGAGAAATGCAAGATGGTATTATCTGAGCGCTTTGGCGAATCGAGGGCTTGGAAATACGATTTTGGCGGCGGAGCAGATTGAAAAAGCAGTGCAGATGGATCCGAACAATATGATTTATCAGAATGTGAAAGCGACCATGCAGAGATCAAGCTACACTTATACGGAGGCAGGACATGGTTATCAGAGTGCTTCCGATTGTGCGGGTAAATTCTGTATGTCTTACTTTTTGCTTCAGCTTTATTGCATGTGCTGCTGCTAATGGGGAGATACGTATACGTAAGAAGGGAAGAATATAAATGGGAAAAGTAATTGGAATTGACCTTGGAACGACGAATAGTTGTGTGGCAGTAGTGGAGAATGGATCTCCGGTTATCATACCAAGCAGTGCAGGAGGAAGAACGACACCGAGCATTGTTGCCTTTACCAAAAATGGTGAGCGTTTGGTGGGAGAACCGGCAAGGCGACAGGCTGTAACAAACGCGGAACGTACAATCAGTTCAGTGAAGCGTCATATGGGAACAAATTGGACGACGAAAATCGATGGAAAAGAGTACAAACCGCAGACGGTGAGCGCGCTGCTCTTGATGCAGCTTAAAAAAGATGCAGAGGCGTTTCTGGGAGAAGAAGTGACGGATGCGGTGATTACCGTTCCGGCGTATTTTAATGATATCCAAAGACAGGCAACGAAAGATGCGGGAAGAATTGCCGGTTTGAATGTAAAGAGGATTGTCAATGAGCCGACAAGCGCAGCACTTTCTTATGGCTTGGATCATGGGGAAGCTCAGAAGGTTATGGTGTATGATCTGGGCGGTGGAACCTTTGATGTCTCAATCATTGAAATTGGAGATAATGTCATTGAAGTTCTCTCTACCGCAGGAGATAATCACTTGGGTGGTGATGACTTTGATGCACGGATTGCCAATTGGATTGTGGGTAAGATACGTGAGGAACATCACATGGATGTTTCCAAAGATTTTGCGGTTATGCAGAGAATCAATGAAGCTGCGGAACAGGCGAAAAAGGAGCTCTCTAATTCAGAACGCACGCAGATTATGTTGCCGTATCTCACACAGCAGAGAGGAGAGCCGGTTCATTTTGACGCTATATTGACGCGAACACAGTTCAATGATATGGTAAAGGATTTGGTAGAGAGAACACAAGGACCAGTACAGAGCGCATTGTCCGATGCAGGAATTTCAACTTCTGAGTTGGGAAAAGTGTTGTTAGTGGGAGGTTCTACGAGAATCCCGGCAGTGCAGGAGAAGGTGCGGCAGATGACGGGCCAGATGCCGTCGAGAAATATCAATCCAGATGAATGTGTGGCACAAGGAGCAGCTATTCTAGGAGATACTCTTCAGGGCAATTATCTTACAGCTTCAGGTGCACAGACGCCGATGCTACTCCTTGATGTGACACCAATGAGCTTGTCCATTGAGACGGTGGGCGGAGTTGCAACAAGGTTGGTAGAAAGAAACACAACACTTCCAACAAAGTATGCGAAAGTATTTTCTACGGCAATGCCGTATCAGACCAGTGTGGAAATCCATGTACTTCAAGGAGAACGACCTCTGGCGCGGGACAATAAGACCATCGGGAAATTTAAGTTGAGCGGAATCAAGCGAGCACCGGCAGGGGTTCCACAGATTGAAGTGACATTTGATATCGATGCAAATGGTATATTGACAGTCTCAGCTAAGGATCTTGGAACAGGAAAGCAACAATCCATTACCATCACAGCCAATGATCGTATGTCTGAGGAAGAGATTGCAAAAGCGATGTACGACGCGAAAATTTACGAAGGACAGGATCAGATTCGCCGCGAAGCAGTGGAATTGACAAGTGAGGCAGGAGCGCTGCTCGCAAAGACCCAGCAGGCGATGAAGAATGCCGGAAAGTCGTTGGAGAAGGCAGAGAAAAAGCAATTGAAAAATGATTGCGCGGGACTAGAGAAGTGTCTGAAGAAAATCCGTTTGGATAAAGTTACAGAGACCGAGGTACAAGGACTTCGAGCTGCAAAGCAGCAGTTGGAAATGTCTGGAGCCAGAGTAAGAGAAATTTTTGGAAATTCGTAATAATATGAAAATAAAAGGCTTTCTTGGCTGACTTACAATAAAGTAAGAATAAGCTAAGAAAGCCTCTATTATTTTTTAGACAGTGAGAATACGAACTCGGTGCCAACGCCTTCCGTGCTGATGACATTGATGTTTTCGCCGTGAACGGAAATAATTTCTTTCACAATGGAAAGGCCAAGACCGGTTCCTTTCTTGTCTTTACCGCGAGAAAGATCTGTTTTGTAGAAACGTTCCCAGATTTTGTTTAAGCTCTTTCGAGGAATACCAATCCCATTGTCCTTGACAGAAACGAAGACTTTCTCGCCGCGCTCCGTAGTCTCGATTGTAATCGTAGAGTCGGAATCACTGAACTTGATGGCATTATCTAGAAGGTTATAGAGAACTTGCTGGATTTTGCGTGCGTCGGCGTAAACGTTTAGCACTTTACATGCAAAGACGAGTTCGATAGAAATCTTTTTCGATTTGCAAGTGCCTTCAAAGGAAGCGGCAGTATTTCGAATAATTTCGTGAATGTCAAATTTACTTTTGTTGAGCAGTAAATGTTTGGTATCGAATTCATTTAGTGTCAGCAAATCTTTGGTGAGGTCTGTCAAACGCTCCGTTTCAGATAAAATGATTTTCAGGTACTTGTCCTGCATTTCAGTCGGGATGGTACCATCTGCGATGGCTTCAATGTAACCTTTGATAGAAGTCAGCGGTGAACGAAAGTCATGGGAGACATTTGCGACGAAAGTCTTTTGGTATTCCTCCATATCTTTCAATTGGGCAGACATATAGTTTAGCGAGGCAGACAAATATCCCATCTCATCTTGAGAATTTACAGGAATGACCACGTCTAGATTGCCGGAAGCATACTGGGTGGCAGCGTCGGTAATCTGCCTGAGTGGTCGATATATGAAAAAGTGTATCCCTATGAAAATCAAGAAAGAGAGCAAGTACACAGCCAGGAATATGATATAAATGCGATCGGCAAGAACTTGCTTCATCTCCTCAATCTGTCGGTAAGGTTTGTGAACAATTAAATAGCCCTTTGTAGAAAACTGCTGAACGACAGGCGTTATGACGGTAATCACATCTTCTGTAAAATAGTTATGGTACGTGCCCACGATGTATTGATTGTTTCCCGTTTCCAGTGGATCAAAGGCATTGATGGAAGTAGGAGAAGAAGAAAGTGAATCGGTGCGGCAGGAAGTGATCATGGCACCGCCTTTTTCTACAAACCATATATTGGCTTCTAGATAGGAGCTCATTCCTTTTAGCTGCTTGTATACATCCGTTGTGCTGTGTTGTTCTGTAAAATATTCTGGCAGATATTCTGTGGACATGAGGTAAGCACTTTGGTACATGTCTCCGGCCACATCTTTCTCAATATAACTAGTAATCAAAGGAGAAGAAAGAGCACTGATTGTGAAAATGCTCAAAAATCCAAAGATTATATATAAAATTACAAACTTTAAATTCAGCGTGCTCCGCATTATTTCACCTCGAATTTATAACCAATTCCCCAGACAGTGCTGAGTTTCCAAGTAGGGTGATCTTTGATCTTTTCCCGCAGACGTTTGATATGTACATCTACGGTGCGGGTGTCTCCAATGTATTCATATCCCCAGAGCTGATCAAGCAGCTGTTCCCGTGTGAATACTTGATTCGGAGAGGAGGCGAGGAAATATAAAAGCTCCAATTCCTTCGGTGGCATATCTACATTTTTTCCGTCTACCTCCACAGAATAATTGGTAAGATTGATGATAATACCAGGATATTCTACATATTTACCCTGTGGCGCAGCGGGTGCACTGTCCTGTTTGACTGGTTGATATCTTCGGAGAACTGCTTTGACACGTGCAACTAACTCTTTAGAATCAAATGGTTTGATGATGTAATCGTCAGCTCCCAGTTCCAGTCCTAAGACCTTGTCAAAGACCTCAC
Organism: uncultured Coprococcus sp.; assembly: GCA_964646135.1. Classification (GTDB taxonomy): domain Bacteria; phylum Bacillota; class Clostridia; order Lachnospirales; family Lachnospiraceae; genus Allocoprococcus. The sequence goes on from CAZYCT010000006.1 coordinate 24,673, forward strand.
CCTTGGCAGAAAGCATGATAATCGGGACATTGGATCTACTGCGAATCTCGCGGCAAATCTGATATCCATCGATTCCAGGGAGCATCAGATCAAGTAGAATAAGGTTCGGTTGATAGGTATCAAAAGCAGTCAGTGCTTCCATTCCATCGTGAACCATCATAGTATCAAAACACTCTTTCATCAAATACAGTGAAATGAGTTCTGCAATATTTTCATCATCGTCTACGATTAAAATTTTCTGTTTAGCTATCACAGAGATTTCCTCCTTATTTTATTTGAACTCTACAATTGTAACACCGGCATCTCCTTCGCCAAATGCGCCAAGGCGAAATTCTTTGATGTGCTTTTGTTTTCGGAGATATTGGTGGATTCCGTTTCGGAGCGCACCGGTTCCTTTGCCGTGCACGATGCGTACTGGACTAAGATGAGCGATGTATGCGTCATCGAGATATTTATCCAGGGCGGCAATTGCTTCATCCACAGTTTTTCCCAACAAATTAATTTCAGGACTTACGGACATTGATTTACCCATTTTCATCTTGCCGGTGGATGTACGCTGCATCTGTTTTGCTGTAATTGTCACAGGTTCTTCTATGATTTCCAAATCAGAAATATTCACCTGAGAACGAAGAATTCCCATCTGAACCGTAAGATTACCCTTTGCGTCTGGCAGTGATACTACGGATCCGGTTAGATTCATGCTGAGTACTTTGACAGAATCTCCAAGATGGAAATCACTGGCTTTATGCTGCTTTGCGGGCTTTTTCGCCTCCAATTTGGAAGTGTTCTGTGTCTTGGCGAGTTGTTTGCGGATGCGTTCGCGCTCTCGTTCCATGTCGGCTGCAGAGATGGCTTCTTTTCCAAATTTGCGGAAGTTTTTCATGGTTTCGTCGGCAAACTCTTTCGCCTCGCGGACGATGGCGCTGGCTTTCTCGTTGGCTTCGCGGATAATGCGCTCTTTCTGCGCATTTAACTTATCTTGGTTTGCTTTCATCTCAGATTTCATGCGCTCCATCTCACGGCGATAAGCAGCAACTTCCGCTTTTTCTTTCTCAATTGTGCGGCGGTTTTCCTCTAAATCGGTCAACAAATCTTCGAAGGATTCGTCTTGTTCAGATAGATGAGACTTGGCATCTTCGATAATATAACGAGGAAGTCCTAGTTTCTCGGAAATTGCAAATGCGTTACTTTTTCCGGGTACACCGATCAAAAGATGATAAGTAGGACTCAGAGTCTCTACGTTGAATTCGCAGCAGGCATTTTCAACGCCAGGGGTTGAAAGTGCAAATACCTTCAGTTCGCTATAGTGGGTTGTGGCCATCGTGCGGATTCCTTGGTTGTGCAAGTGAGAAAGAATCGCGATGGCAAGGGCAGCGCCTTCTGTTGGATCTGTTCCAGCACCAAGCTCATCGAAAAGTACCAGCGAATTCTTGTCTACATGCTTGAGAAACGCCACGATATTTGTCATATGAGAAGAAAAGGTACTGAGGGATTGTTCAATACTCTGTTCGTCTCCAATATCTGCAAATACTTTGTGAAATACAGCCAGTTCAGAACGGTCGAGGGCAGGAATGTGAAGCCCAGATTGTCCCATCAAGGTGAATAGCCCCACTGTTTTCAGGGACACTGTTTTTCCACCAGTATTCGGCCCAGTTACGATAAGAAGGTCGAAAGAGTCACCGAGAGTCAGTGAGATTGGAACGACTTTCTTCTTGTCTAAAAGTGGGTGACGACCTTCACGGATGCGGATGCGCCCTTCTTGGTTAAAGATTGGGCGTGAAGCATTCATATCAAGTGCAAGAGCACCTCTTGCGAAAATAAAATCTAATTCTACCAGCGTCTTGTAATTGATGCGGATCTCCTCTGTGTAGTCGGCGACATCGGCGCTGAGTCGGGAAAGGATGACTTGAATTTCTTCCTGCTCCTGACCATATAATTCCTTAAGATCATTGTTTAATTTCACAATTGCCATCGGTTCAATGAAAAGGGTGGATCCGGTGGACGATTGGTCGTGAATCATGCCGTTTACTTGACTGCGATATTCCGCTTTGACTGGAAGGCAGTAGCGGTCCCCACGCATGGTGATGATGGCATCTTGCAGATAATTTCGCATGGAGCCATTCAAAAGTCCGACCAAGGTGGAGTGGATTTTCTCATTCATGCTGTTGATGCTACGGCGAATCTGTTTTAAACGTGGACTTGCATCGTCGCTGATTTCCTCCTCGCTGATGATACAGCGATCTATCTCGCTGCTCACAGGGGTAAGTGGTGTAAGTGCCTCGAAGAAAATGTCGAGACAGTCCGTCATCTCGTCGACGGTGTCATGACGCCCATAGGACTTGGCTTTTCCTGCAACTTTTAATAGTTTTCCGATGCGCAGAAGTTCTGGTGCCGTAAGATCACTTCCGATTTCCAGACGCTTCAGGGAGTCGGAGACGGCATAGCACCCACTAAAAGACAGCGTGCCTTTTCGGACAATTCGGGTGAATGCTGCGGCAGTCTGTTCCTGTGCAGTGTTGATTAGTTGAATATCAGTAAATGGTTTCAAATGTCTGCAGGAATTCTTTCCCCCAGGAGAAGACGCATGCTCTGCGAGCAGGTCGATGATTTTGTTAAATTCCAATTTATTTAAAGTTTTTTGGTTCATTATTCATACCTCTACGTGTGTTACATGTCATATAGATTTATTTTAACGTATTTGGAAATGAAAGAAAAGTGAAAAGCAGAAAAATTGATTATCATTGAACATTTGGAGGGAATCATGTATACTGTTGCTAGGAAAGTTGCTTGAAAAACCTTACATGAATAGGGAGAAATCAGATGGCGGACGAGATGGATAACAAACAAGAAGAGAAATATTCTTTTCTCCAGGAAACCTGGAAAGACCAACAGATGAAGCCGAAAAGGATTATAGGAAATATTTGTAAATTAGCGGGGAAAGGCTTGATTTTCGGTATATTTGCCAGCATTGCATTCTCAGCAATCCGCCCTTGGGCAGAGGCGATTTTTGCACGGGAGACGGATGTGGTGACGATTCCGGAAGATGAGGAACTTGAGGAGTCGGAGAACCCGGATGAGGAGCAGATGCAGCAAGAATTTTCAGTAGAAAATTATCGGGAACTGTCGAGTGTGTTGACGGATGTGGCGAAGGAAGCCAGCAAGAGTGTCGTGAGTGTGGAGACGGTTTTAGATGGAACGAACTTGGAGAATCTAGGTGAAGAGCCAGATAGTGTGTCTGGTGTTGTTGTGTGGAAGAATAGGGCAGAAATTTTGATTCTTGCTCCGTCGAGAATCATCGAGGAAGAAAGTAATGTGCGTGTTACATTCAACGATGGGAGAATCTACGACGCAAAGCTGAAAAAGCAAGATCGAAATTCTGGTCTGGCAGTATTTTCGGTGATGACACCGACGCTGAGTCAGTCGACACAGAACCATATTCAGGCAGCGATTCTTGGAAATTCTAACGTTGTGAAAAAAGGAATGCCAGTCATCGCCTTGGGGAATCAATTTGGGTACTCAGGTGGTTCTGGTTATGGAATTATCAGTACAGTCAATAATTACCATTCTGTGGCAGACCGTTCTTACCGTTTGATTACGACAGGAGACGGATGTGGTGACGATTCCGGAAGATGAGGAACTTGAGGAGTCGGAGAACCCGGATGAGGAGCAGATGCAGCAAGAATTTTCAGTAGAAAATTATCGGGAACTGTCGAGTGTGTTGACGGATGTGGCGAAGGAAGCCAGCAAGAGTGTCGTGAGTGTGGAGACGGTTTTAGATGGAACGAACTTGGAGAATCTAGGTGAAGAGCCAGATAGTGTGTCTGGTGTTGTTGTGTGGAAGAATAGGGCAGAAATTTTGATTCTTGCTCCGTCGAGAATCATCGAGGAAGAAAGTAATGTGCGTGTTACATTCAACGATGGGAGAATCTACGACGCAAAGCTGAAAAAGCAAGATCGAAATTCTGGTCTGGCAGTATTTTCGGTGATGACACCGACGCTGAGTCAGTCGACACAGAACCATATTCAGGCAGCGATTCTTGGAAATTCTAACGTTGTGAAAAAAGGAATGCCAGTCATCGCCTTGGGGAATCAATTTGGGTACTCAGGTGGTTCTGGTTATGGAATTATCAGTACAGTCAATAATTACCATTCTGTGGCAGACCGTTCTTACCGTTTGATTACGACAGATATTACTGCGGCAGAATCAGGGAGTGGAGTTCTATTTAATACAGATGGAGAAGTTATAGCAATTGGCGATCAGATGGTTTCTGGCGAGGACAGTAAAACGCTAGTTACTGGGTATGCGGTTTCAGGCATTAAAGAAGTAATTGAATTGCTTTCGAATGGCAATGGAGTGCCATACATTGGAATACATGGAGTGGAGATTACAGAGGAAATTGCAGAAGCACAAGGAATACCACGTGGGCTCTACGTCAAGAATATTGAGCCAGACTCACCGGCGATGCAAGCGGGAATCCAGAACGGAGACATTATTATGAGCGTCGACGGAGAAAGTGTGAAGACTTTGTACGGATTTGGCAAGGAAATTGAAAAGCACAAAGTTGGTGAGCAAGTAAAATTGCAGATTCAGCGGCAAGGTTCGGAGGCGTATGCGGAAGTTGCGTTTGATGTGCTGATTGGAAGCAAGGAATAACATATAGAAAGAGGATAACGATGAAATATATTAATACACTGCGTGAAGGGGAAACGGTTCGCGAGATTTATTTGTGCAAGGGGAAACGCACAGCAGAGACTAGAAATGGGAAACCATATGACAATTTGATTTTACAGGATAAGACCGGAACATTGGACGGAAAAGTGTGGAGTCCTAATTCCAGTGGAATTGCGGATTACGATGAGAAAGATTTCGTCGATGTTTACGGGGAAATCATTAATTATAATGGAACACTTCAGTTCAATATCAAGCAGCTGCGCGTTGCATCGGAAGAAGAGTATAATCCGGCAGATTATATGCCTACAACGGAGAAAAATATAGACGGCATGTATGAGGAACTGCTCACTTATGTGCGCCAGGTGAAAAATTCATACTTGCAGCAAGTGCTTCAGTTTTATTTTGTGAAGGATGAGGCATTTATCAAAGCATTCAAAGGAAGTTCAGCCGCAAAGAGCGTACACCACGGATTTGCAGGAGGACTTCTGGAACACACACTCAGTGTGGTAAGATTTTGTGACTATTTGGTGGGCGCATACCCGATTTTAAACAAGGATCTTTTATTTACTGCAGCAATCTGTCATGACATCGGGAAGGTAAAAGAACTGTCAGATTTTCCAGAAAATGATTACACAGACGAAGGACAGCTCCTTGGTCATATCGTGATGGGAACGGAAATGATGTCAGATGCCATCCGCACGATTCCAGATTTTCCGGTGAAATTGGCCAACGAATTGAAGCATTGTATTATCGCTCATCACGGGGAACTGGAATTTGGATCGCCGAAGAAACCAGCGCTTGCAGAGGCGGTGGCACTTAATATGGCAGATAATACAGATGCAAAATTACAGACATTGACAGAAATCTTTAAGGAAAAAGACACAAGTGATTGGCTGGGATATAATCGCTTGTTCGAATCGAATTTGCGCAGGACGAGTATATAGAGGGAGCAATGCATGTTAAAAAAGAATGATGTTGTAACAATAGAAATTACAGATATGGGAGTAGATGGTGAAGGCATCGGCAAAGTGGATGGCTTCACTTTGTTTGTGAAGGACGCACTGATTGGCGATGTGGCAGAAGTGAAGGTCATGAAGGCCAAGAAGAATTACGGCTACGCAAGGCTTATGAACCTAGTGGCAGCGTCGCCTGACAGAGTAGAACCAGTCTGCAGCGTTGCCAGACAATGCGGCGGCTGTCAGATTCAGGCACTTTCTTACGAAAAACAGTTAGAATTCAAACAGAATAAAGTGCGAGGCAATTTGATCCGAATTGGTGGATTTGAGGAAGCATTTATCGATGAAATCATGGAACCAATCGCAGGGATGAAAGAGCCTTTCCATTACAGAAATAAAGCGCAGTATCCAGTGGGGACAGACAAAGAAGGAAATATTATCATAGGATTCTACGCAGGTAGAACGCATCAGATTATTCCCAATCTAGACTGCGCACTGGGAGATCCGGTAAATAAAGAAATTCTTGAGAAAATTCTTGCATACATGAAGCAAAATAAAGTGTCCGCCTACAATGAAGAGACTGGGCAGGGGCTTGTGCGCCATATTTTGATAAGAAAGGGCTTCACTACGAAGGAAATTATGGTGTGTCTTGTCGTGAATGGTAAAAAGCTTCCGAAGGCAGAGCTGCTTGCAGAAAGTCTGGCAGAAATTTCCGGCATGACTAGTATCACTTACAGCGTCAATCAAGAAAATACGAATGTCATCATGGGCAAAGAAATTCGCCTGATCTGGGGGCAGACCTTTATTACGGACTACATTGGCAATGTAAAATATCAGATTTCCCCACTTTCGTTCTACCAAGTAAATCCAGCGCAGACAGAAGTTCTCTATGGGCAAGCCTTAGCATATGCTGGCTTGACAGGAGCAGAAACCGTCTGGGATGTGTACTGTGGAATCGGTACGATTTCACTGTTCCTAGCGCAGAAGGCCAAAAAGGTATATGGTGTGGAGATTGTTCCACAGGCTATAGAAGATGCGAAAAGAAATGCGGAAATCAATGGCATCGAAAATGCAGAATTTTTCGTGGGAAAAGCAGAAGAAGTTCTGCCGGCGTACTATGAGAACTATGCGAAAATGCATGCAGGCGAGCAGGCACACGCAGACGTGATGGTTGTGGATCCGCCGCGCAAAGGCTGCGAAGAAAGCGTGCTGGAGACGATGGTGAACATGCAGCCAGAGAGAATCGTCTATGTGAGCTGTGATTCAGCGACCTTGGCAAGAGATTTGAAATATCTCTGCGCAGCAGGATATGAATTAAATAAAATCAAGGCGGTTGATATGTTCCCGCAAGGAGTGCATGTAGAGACAGTCTGTTTGCTGTCAAGAAAAGAGAAATAATAGGCTGAAAAGTACTGAAATAAAGGGATTCCGTGCGAAGGTCCAATTTAGGAAAATCTCGGAATTCCTTTTTTTGATGGTTTTGACAGTAGTTCTATAGTCTGATTGTGGGTAGGGTAGAGTTCAAAAACTACTTTTTGAGGTGCTGAGTGAATAGGACTACTGTCTATTTTAGACAGATGATAATTTGCATAAAATAATGACAATGTGTTGACGTTAACCAAATTTGTGCATATAATATATATGAACGGAGGTGTTTGTATGGCAACAACAAATTTAAACATCAGAATAGATAAGGTCATCAAAGACCAAGCTGAAGCAATTTTCAATGAACTAGGATTGAACATGACTACCGCTGTAAATATGTTTCTGAGAACAGCTATTCGTGAACATGGAATTCCTTTTGAATTGAAATTAGAAGTTCCAAACGAAACAACTGCTGCTG
>CAZYCT010000007.1:0-32043 GCA_964646135.1 uncultured Coprococcus sp.
ATTCTACAGAGGCGATGGCACTTGCACATCAGTTTGATGCACTTGTTATGGTGCCGAACTGTGATAAGAATGTACCTGGTTTATTGATGGCAGCGGCAAGAATCAATGTGCCGACTGTGTTTGTAAGCGGTGGCCCGATGCTTGCTGGACACGTGAAGGGACAGAAGCGCAGTCTTTCTAGCATGTTTGAGGCAGTGGGAGCCTACGCGGCAGGAACCATGACAGAATGTGAAGTATGTGAATATGAGAATAAAGTTTGTCCAACTTGTGGATCGTGTTCAGGCATGTATACCGCGAACAGCATGAACTGTCTGACAGAGGTTCTTGGAATGGGACTTCCTGGAAATGGTACGATTCCAGCAGTTTATTCGGAACGTATCCGTCTTGCAAAACATGCAGGTATGCAAGTAATGGAATTATATAGAAGAAATATTCGACCAAGAGATATTATGACAGAGGAGGCAATCTTGAATGCACTTACTGTGGATATGGCACTTGGATGTTCAACGAACAGTATGTTACATATTCCGGCGATTGCACATGAGATAGGAATGGATTTCGAGATTGACTTTGCAAATGGTATCAGCGAAAAGACACCGAATCTTTGTCATCTTGCACCAGCAGGTCCGACTTACATGGAAGATTTGAACGAAGCTGGCGGTGTATATGCAGTTATGAGTGAGCTGAACAAGAGAAATCTTTTATATACGGACTGTATGACTGTTACAGGAAAGACACTTGGTGAGAATCTGGAAGGCTGTACGAATCTTAATCCTGAAGTTATTAGACCAATTGAAAACCCATATAGTGAAACAGGTGGTCTTGCTGTGTTGAAGGGTAACATTGCACCAGATGGAAGCGTGGTGAAGCGCTCTGCGGTAGTGGAAGAGATGCTTGTGCACGAAGGGCCAGCCAGGGTGTTTGAATGTGAAGAAGATGCTATTGAAGCAATCAAAGGTGGTAAGATTGTGGCTGGTGATGTGGTTGTAATCCGTTATGAAGGACCAAAAGGTGGACCAGGAATGAGAGAGATGCTGAATCCAACATCAGCAATAGCCGGAATGGGTCTTGGTTCTAGTGTGGCACTTATCACAGATGGACGTTTCAGTGGAGCATCGAGAGGTGCATCGATTGGTCATGTTTCGCCAGAAGCAGCAGTGGGTGGACCGATTGCACTGATTGAAGAAGGAGATATTATTCAGATTGATATTCCGAATCTTTCACTGAATGCGAAGATCTCAGAGGAAGAATTAGAAGCCAGAAGAGCAAAATGGCAGCCAAGAGAACCGAAAATTAAAACAGGATATCTGGCAAGATATGCTTCTATGGTCACTTCAGGCAACAGAGGAGCAATTTTAGAAGTAAAATAGGGATTGTGAGGAACATGCGATGCAGATGACAGGCGCACAGATAGTAATAGAATGTTTAAAAGAGCAAGGTGTGGATACAGTATTTGGTTATCCGGGCGGAACAATTTTGAATGTGTATGATGAATTATACAAACATAGTGATGAGATTACCCATATCTTGACCTCACATGAACAGGGGGCATCTCACGCAGCGGATGGTTATGCGAGGGCAACGGGAAAAGTAGGTGTGTGTTTTGCAACGAGCGGTCCTGGTTCCACAAACTTAGTAACCGGAATCGCCACAGCGTTTATGGATTCTATTCCATTAGTAGCAATTACTTGTAATGTAGGGGTACCATTGATCGGAAAAGACAGTTTTCAAGAGATTGATATTACTGGTATCACAATGCCAATTACCAAATACAATTTTATCGTGAAAGATGTCAGCAAGCTGGCAGAGACTATTCGAAGAGCTTTCGTGATTGCACAGTCGGGACGTCCAGGTCCCGTGCTGGTAGATATTCCGAAAGATGTTACTGCAAATAAAACAGAGTATGAACCGGTTGTCATCAAACCGGTTGACAAATATAAAGATATCGTTTCCAAGGATGACATTTCACAGGCAGTGAAGATGATGGAAGATGCTAAGAAACCATACATTTTTGTGGGTGGAGGCGCAATTTCTTCCGGGGCAGATAAGGAAGTGAGAGCTTTTGCCAAGAAGATGCAGGCACCGGTTTGTGATTCCCTTATGGGAAAGGGTGCGTTCTCAGGGACAGATGAGCTGTACACAGGGATGTTGGGGATGCATGGTACAAAGACTTCCAACTTTGGCGTGAGCGAATGCGATCTTCTGGTGGTGCTTGGTTCTAGATTTTCAGACCGCGTGATAGGTAATGCAAGCACTTTTGCCCCAAATGCCAAAATCATTCAAATTGATGTAGATGCAGCAGAAATCAACAAAAATATCCAGGTTGATCTCGGACTGGTGGGCGATGTAAGAGCGGTTCTTGCAGATATCATCCAGATACTGCCGCAACAGAACCATGATGCGTGGTTGGAACAGATTCGTTCTTATAAAGAAAAATATCCGATGACGTATCATCAGGAATCTTTGACTGGGCCATATGTGATCGAAGAGATATATAGACAGACGAGTGGGGATGCATTGATTGTCACAGAAGTAGGTCAGCATCAGATGTGGGCAGCGCAGTATTACAAATATAAAGAGCCAAGACAGCTGTTGACATCAGGAGGACTTGGCACCATGGGATATGGACTTGGCGCGGCTCTCGGAGCCAAGATGGGCTGTCCGGAAAAGACTGTCATTAATATTGCCGGAGATGGATGTTTCCGAATGAATATGAACGAGATTGCAACGGCGACGCGATATAATATACCGATCATACAAGTTGTCTTGAATAATCATGTGCTCGGTATGGTGCGCCAATGGCAGAATTTATTCTATGAACAGAGATATTCAGCAACTGTTTTGCAAGATAAAGTGAATTTTGTAAAATTGGCAGAGGCAATGGGTGCCACCGCATTCTTGGCAACAACCAAGGATGAGTTCGAAGAGGCACTTAGAAAGGCGCTACACTGTGAAGGACCAGTAGTCATCGAGTGTCAGATAGACAGCGATGATAAAGTATGGCCAATGGTTGCACCAGGAGCGTCTATCAGCGATGCGTTTGATGAAAGCGATATCAAAAAATAAATAATTAAAGAAAGGAAAGGGACTATTTATGAAAAGAGTTTATAATTTTTCAGCGGGACCAGCAGTATTACCAATTGAAGTGTTACAAGAAGCAGCAGATGAAATGCTTGACTATCAAGGTACAGGCATGTCCGTTATGGAGATGAGTCATCGTTCCAAAGCGTTTGAAGAAATTATAACGGAAGCGGAACAAGATTTACGCGATCTCATGAATATCCCTGACAATTACAAAGTACTTTTTCTGCAGGGCGGAGCCAGCCAGCAGTTTGCAATGATTCCGATGAACCTTATGAAAAATAAGGTGGCTGATTATATCATTACAGGACAGTGGGCGAAGAAGGCCGCCGTGGAAGCAGAAAAGTATGGGAAGGTGAATAGAATCGCATCTTCAGCAGACAAGACATTTTCTTATATTCCAGATTGCTCAGATCTTCCAATCTCAGAGGATGCAGACTATGTTTATATCTGTGAAAATAATACGATTTATGGAACAAAATTTAAAGAACTTCCAGATACAAAAGGAAAGATTCTAGTTGCAGATGTGTCTTCTTGTTTTTTGTCAGAGCCAGTGGATGTCACGAAATACGGCATCATTTATGGTGGAGTACAGAAAAATATTGGACCAGCGGGAACAGTGATTGTGATCATTCGTGAAGATCTCATTACAGAAGATGTTCTTCCAGGAACTCCAACTATGTTGCAGTATAAGACGCATGCAGATGCAAAATCCCTTTATAATACACCGCCTGCATACGGTATTTACATGTGTGGAAAAGTCTTCAAATGGTTGAAGAACATGGGTGGACTTGAAGTGATGAAGGAAAAGAATGAAGCAAAAGCAAAATTGTTATATGATTTTCTTGATCAGAGCAAGTTGTTCAAAGGAACGGTTGTGCCAAAAGATCGTTCGCTTATGAATGTACCGTTTGTGACAGGAAACGAAGAATTAGATGCCAAATTCGTAAAAGAGGCCAAGGCGGCAGGATTGGAGAATTTGAAAGGACATCGAACTGTTGGTGGCATGCGTGCAAGTATTTACAATGCAATGCCATACGAAGGTGTAGAGGCGTTAGTTAAATTCATGCGAGAATTTGAGGAGGCGAATCAATAATGGGATTTAAATATAATTGTCTGAATCCAATTGCACAGGTGGGATTACAGGAACTAGGAGATGGATTTGCACAGACAGATGATATCAAGGAAGCCGATGCGATTTTGGTGAGAAGTGCAGTGATGCATGAGATGGAATTCGATAAGAATTTGAAAGCAATTGGAAGGGCTGGTGCAGGAGTCAACAACATTCCACTCGAGCGGTGTGCAGAGGAAGGAATTGTGGTATTTAATACACCTGGAGCAAACGCTAACGGTGTAAAGGAACTTGTGCTTGCCGGACTATTTCTTGGAGCTCGAGATGTGGTAGGTGGAATTGAGTGGGTGAAAGCCAACAAAGATGATACGAACATTGCAAAGACGGCAGAGAAGGCAAAAAAAGCGTTTGCTGGAACCGAAATTCTTGGTAAGAAACTTGGTGTCATTGGTCTTGGTGCGATTGGTGTACTGGTGGCAAATGCAGCCATCCATTTGGGAATGGAAGTGTATGGCTATGATCCATATCTTTCCGTTACAAATGCTTGGAATCTTTCAAAGCATATCAAGCATGCAGCAAATGTAGAAGAGATTTATAAGGAATGTGATTATATTACCGTGCATGTTCCGGCCATGAAGGATACGAAGGGCATGATTGGAGAGCAGGCAGTTCAGCTTATGAAGGATGGCGTTGTTGTCTTGAATTTCTCCAGAGATGTTCTGGTGGATACGAATGCAATCGTCCAAGGCTTAGAGTCTGGAAAGATTAAGCGATATGTGACAGATTTTGCAATTCCAGAGATCATTGATGTTAAGAATACAGTGGTGATTCCACATCTAGGTGCATCTACAGAAGAGGCGGAAGATAATTGTGCAGTGATGGCAGCAAAAGAAATTCGCGATTTCCTTGAAAATGGAAATATCACGAATTCTGTCAATTATCCGAACTGTGATATGGGAACTCGCACAAAGGTGAGAATCACGATTTTACATAAAAATATGCTGAACATGATTGGTCAATTTACCGCAATTCTTACGAAAGACAATATTAATATTGCAGATATGCTGAATAAGAGCCGGGGTGAGTACGCCTATACGATGATTGATGTGGACTCTGAGGTGAAGGATACTGTTGTTGCAGAACTGGAAAAGGTTGAAGGTGTACGCAAAGTACGTGTCATTGCCTAAAAATCTTAAGATAAGTTAAATTATAATGGGGAATTCTTGAAAAAGGATTCCCCTTATTTTATAATAATGGAAGATTTAACAGAAGAGAATGTATGGAGAGGCAAATGAGAAAATATAATATAAAAAGACGGTTTAAAAAAGCAAGAGCAAGATCAAAAGCAATGGCGAGAAGGCGTAAAAAGAATAGTAGAAATTATATTTCTCCTGTTAAAATTGCTGTCCTCTGTACAATAGCATTTTGTGTGATGTTATTTGTTACCCGTGCGACAGGGCTATTTCAGGCGGATATAGTGGAGATATATTTGACAGCTCAAGATGCAGAGATGTATGTGGGAGAAGAGAAACCTTTGTTTGAAGCTGCAGTTACATGTGATGGGGATGTGGAACAAGTCTTAGATGAAGAGACAGACTATACAGTGCAGGATTTATTAGATGAATTGAATCGTGGGAATGGTTATACTTTGGAATCGGAAGGCGATGGAACAGAAATAGGGGAATATGCTATCGTTGCAGAACTTACAAGTGCCGTTTCAACGCCGATGAATACAGACTGGTTTGACAAGGTGAAGATTAACACAGCTTCAGGAATATTGAAGGTCAAAGAGCCGGATGAAGAATATCTGGCATCCATAGAAGCGCAGAAGAACCGACCAATGCTGGCTTTGACGTTCGATGATGGACCGAGTGTGCACACAATGCGCTTGTTGGAAGCGTTAGAAGAAAAGAATGTTAAAGCCACTTTCTTTATGTTAGGGCAGAATGTAGGAAAGTTCCAAGAAGAAGTGGCAAAGATGTATGAGATTGGATGTGAACTAGGAAACCATTCTTATAATCATCCAAATTTATCCAAGATGTCAGCATCTGAGGTTACGGCACAGGTGAATGACACGAATGCCCTTGTAGAAGAAGCTTCAGGACATCAGGCAACTGTTTTGCGTCCACCGTACGGTGCAGTGAATCAAACGGTTAGTGAGAATGCAGGTATGCCGATGATCCTTTGGAGCGTCGATACTTTGGATTGGAAAACAAGGGATGCTAAGGCGACGATTGATCATGTGCTTGCGAATGTAAGTGATGGAGATATTGTGTTGATGCACGATATTTATGGCACTACAGTAGATGCGGCTATTGAATTGATTGATTTACTGCAAGAACAAGGATATTCATTAGTTACGGTCAGTGAACTTGCTCGTTTCAGAGGCTATGAACTTGTAAATGGCGAAAAATATTTCGGGTTTTATAATGAGTAGGAGGAAAATCGTATGGCACGTAAGATTACAGGGCGAACGAAGTTGGTAGGACTTTTGGGAAATCCAGTAGAACACAGTCTGTCACCAATGATCCAAAATGCAGCATTTGAAGAGTTAGGGTTGGATTATGCGTATTTGGCATTTCAAGTGGGAACGGAAGATCTGAAAACTGCAGTGGATGGGTTGAAAGTGCTTGGTGTGAGAGGATTTAATTTAACAATGCCGACAAAGAGTTTGATGTGCGAATTGGCTGACCAGCTTTCACCGGCTGCTCAAATTATAGGTGCGGTCAATGTGATTGTCAATGAAGATGGCATTTATAAGGGATATAATACGGATGGAATTGGATTTATGCGCTCTGTGAAAGAGGAGATAGACATAGTCGGAAAGAAAATGACACTTATGGGGGCCGGTGGTGCAGCAGCATCCATTTTAGTGCAGGCAGCGCTGGACGGTGTAGGAGAAATTTCTGTGTTTAGTAGGAGAGGAAAATTCTATGAGCGCGCAGAAGGAATTATTGCAGCACTTAAGAAGCAAACAAAATGCGTCATACATTTGTATGATTTTACTGATACAGAAAGATTCAAAAAGGAAATTGCAGAAAGTGAGATCCTTGTCAATGGAACATCGGTGGGAATGGCACCGAATGTGGATCAATGTATTATCGAGGATGAACGTATTTTTCGAAAGGATTTATACGTATATGATGTTATTTATAATCCGAGAGAGACGCTGTTGCTGAAAAAAGCAAGAGAGGCAGGATGCCGAACGCAAAATGGTTTGAATATGTTGCTGTATCAAGGTGCGGCGGCTTTTGAACTTTGGACAGGCAGACAGATGCCGGTTGATGTTATTAGAGAAAAATTTTTTCAATGCTAAAAATCATTGACAACTTTTAGAAAATACGTTATTATAAGCCAAAAGTTTAGGAAAAAGAATTCTACTGTTGAAATGCAATGAAAAGAAGTAGTAGGTATAATGATATGTTTCAGAGAGTCTCTGGGTGGTGTGAAGGGATACGTAGATTATATTGAATTCCTCTTGGAGCAGAGTGCTGAATTTCTTGTGATTAGAATATTAGGTATCTCCGGGCGCAGCCGTTATCTGCAGAGGTATAACCTAGATTATTAGGCGTACCTGCGAAGGCAGTCACTGTGAGGTGATTGTGAATTGAGGTGGAACCACGAAGTATAATTACTCTCGTCCTCTGAATGATTGGAGGCCGGGGGTTTTCTTTTTATATATTAAGAAAGAGCTTATCCGCTTGTGCTGATGGATTCAATAGTAGAGGAAAGGATTTTATTATGATTATTGTATTAAAACCGCAGACAACAGAAGAGAATGTAAAACGTGTAGAAAATCTGGTGCGCTCGAAAGGACTGGAAGTGCATACCGTTGTGGGAGAAGATCTGACAATCATCGGCTGTATTGGAAACACGCTGTCTGTAGATTCAAGATTATTTGAAGTAGATAAATGCGTAGAGAAGGTTATGCATGTACAAGAACCATATAAGCTGGCGAACAGGGCATTTCACCCAGATGACACGATCGTTGATGTGTCAGGTGTAAAGATTGGTGGAAGCTATGTGGGAATGATTGCAGGTCCGTGTTCAGTGGAATCAGAAGAACAAGTAATCGAAATTGCAAAAGCTGCAAAAGCATCTGGGGCAAATATTTTGCGCGGAGGAGCATTCAAGCCTAGAACAAGCCCATACTCTTTTCAAGGAATGGGACTAGAAGGGTTAGAAATCCTGTGTAAGGCAAGAGAAGTGACCGGCCTTCCAATCTGTACAGAATTGATGTCAGCAGAATATCTGGATGTTTTCGACGAGAAAGTAGATTTGATTCAGATCGGTGCGAGAAATATGCAGAATTTTGATCTTCTCAAAAAATTGGGAAAAACAAAGAGACCAATCCTCTTAAAACGAGGACTGAATGCAACTTTCGAAGAGTGGGTAATGTCAGCAGAATATATCATGGCAGCTGGAAATCCAAATGTTATTTTCTGTGAACGAGGCATTCGTACTTTTGAAAATTATACAAGAAATACCTTGGATCTACAGGCAATTCCTGTAATGAAAAAAAGAAGTCATTTGCCAATTATTGTCGACCCTAGTCACGCCGGAGGAAAATGGTGGTTGGTAGAACCGATGGCGAAGGCGGCTATGGCAGCTGGAACAGATGGATTGATGATTGAAGTGCACAATAATCCAGAATGTGCACTATGTGATGGCGGTCAATCATTGAAACCAGAGAAATACGATAAATTGATGAAAGAGATTGTAGGTATTGCACAGGTGATTGGCAAGAAGTTTGAGTAATTGTGCAGGAGGATAGAGATATGGAATTGTATGTGGATTTGAAAGAACATGGCTATCCGATTTATATAGAAAGAGGAATTCTTAATCAAGCGGCAGAGAAAATCAGTCAGGTATATTCAGGTAGAAAAGTAATGATTATTTCTGACGATAGAGTGTTTTCATATTATGGAGAGAGAGTAAAAAGAATTCTAGAAGAGAAATACGAATGCTTTACTGTTGTGATTCCTCATGGCGAACAGTCCAAGAGTATTCAGATCTTACCGTCAATCTATGCAGAACTTTTGAAGGCAAAATTGTCACGGACAGATTTGATTGTGGCACTTGGTGGCGGTGTGGTAGGAGATCTCGCCGGATTTGTGGCAGCGACATATCTTCGGGGAGTGAAATTTATTCAAATACCAACATCTATTTTGGCGCAGGTGGATTCTTCCGTCGGCGGGAAAGTAGCGGTGGATCTTGCGGAAGGAAAGAACCTTGTAGGTGCTTTTTATCAGCCACAGATGGTTTTGATCGACCCGGATGTATTGGAGACTTTGCCAAAGCGCTATGTCATCGATGGTATGGGAGAAGTTATCAAATACGGTTGCATTAAAGATGCAGAATTATTCGACAAACTAGAAGCATACGGTTCCTTTGAAAATCTGAAAGACCACATAACCGAAGTGATTGCAGCCTGTGTAGATATTAAGCGAAGAATCGTGGAGGAAGATGAATTTGATGTGGGAGAAAGGCTCCTTTTGAATTTTGGTCACACCTTAGGACATGCAATTGAACAGTATCATCACTATGAACGAGAAAGTCATGGCGAGGCAGTTGCAATTGGAATGTATCAAATCACGAAACTTGCGGAAGAAAAAGGATTTACAAAAAAAGGTGAGGCACAGAGAATTCGACAGGTGCTAGAAGCTTATGGTTTGCCCGTCGATGCAGGAATTCCTATGGAAGAACTAACTGGTGCAATGCAATTAGATAAGAAGAATCTGAATAATCAGTTGAAAATAGTGTTGCTCCGTGAAATTGGAGCGGCCTATGCATACCCGACAGAAGTGGATTTCTTTCTTCATTCCTAGGGATTTATCAGAATGTGAGAGGTAATAAAAATGATGATTTCAACAAGAGGAAGATATGCGCTTCGTGTGCTGATAGATTTGGCAGAACATCAAGACAACGGATATACTCCGATGAAAGAAATTGCAAAACGCCAAGGAGTCTCGTTAAAGTATTTGGAACAGATTATTCCGGCATTGACCAAAAATGGGATTATTGAAGGAATACAGGGAAAAGGTGGTGGATATCGTCTCGTGCGGTCACCGAAGGAGTGTACACTGGGAGAAATCCTGCGCTTGACAGAAGGAGACTTAGCTCCAGTTGCCTGCCTTGAATCTGGTGCAAAGCCATGTGAGAGAGCTGGGGCATGCAGGACCTATCCTGTGTGGGAAGAATTCTATCAACTGATCAATGAATTCTTTGACGGAAAAACGCTTGCAGATATCATGGACACGGTACCGTCCAAGTGTTCTGCACATGTACATGACGAACAGTAAAAAGATGAAGAAAAAAAGTGGCTGTCACACCTCGTGTGGCAGCCAAGTTTTTTTCTAAAGTGAAATTATCTGTGTTTTGCTAATAATTCGTGGATTTTATCTGTTGGAACAAGTACATCACTGATTGGAGTATCATGATTCAAAGAATCGATGATAAGTGCCAGGAATTTACTCATATCTGCCAGAACAAAATACGGTTTGTCGTAAAGTTCTGGTGGAAGATAAGTAAGGTTCGTGGTGATGATTCTATCCATGTAACCTTTCTCGTAGTATTCATCGAACTTGGCAAGACCGTCAGTGAAAAGACCAAACGTAGTGCAGATAAACACTTTCTCAGCACCGCGTTCTTTCAACTGTTTTGTTGTGTCCAGCATGCTTCCACCGGAAGAAATCATGTCATCCATAACAATTACAGTCTTTCCGTGGAGATCGTCACCAAGATATTCGTGAGCGACGATAGGATTCTTTCCTCCAATAACCTGAGAATAATCACGTCTCTTATAGAACATACCCATGTCAACTCCGAGCACGTTTGCAAGATAAACGGCACGTCCCATGGCACCTTCGTCTGGGCTGATGATGGTCATATGTTCTTTGTCAACCTTCAGATCAGGTTCCGCTTTAAGCAAAGCCTTCATGAACTGATATGGTGGATTGAAACTGTCGAATCCATGGAGTGGTATTGCATTCTGTACACGAGGATCATGGGCGTCGAAAGTGATGATGTTAGATACACCCATATCCACCAATTCCTGCAAAGCAAGTGCTGCGTCGAGTGATTCACGTTTCGTCCGTTTGTGCTGACGGCTTTCATACAAGAAAGGCATGATTACATTGACGCGATGTGCTTTCCCAGTAGCGGCAGCAATGATACGCTTCAAGTCCTGATAATGGTCATCTGGTGACATATAATTCGTGAAGCCATTCACCTTGTATGAAAGGCTGTGGTTGCAGACATCTACCATGATAAATAAATCTTTTCCACGAACACTTTCCTTAATCACACCTTTTGCTTCGCCAGAACCAAAACGAGGGCATGCAACATCCGTTAAATAAGAATCGCATTCGTAAGTAGAATATAAATTTCTATCTAAATCATGCAAAGAGTTTTTGCGGAAAGAAACAATGTAGTCGTCTACTTTCTTACCGAGATCTTCGCAGCTTTTTAAAGCAACAATTTTCAGCGGTGCGACAGGAAGTTTGCTTTCCATCTTTTCTATATTATTCATGTGTACCTCCTAGTGATGTGTATCCAACCACATCGTAACGTTCGTTCTATCTAAATTTATAACATTAAATAGTAATAAAGGCAAGAAAGGTGTGGTAAAAAATTGCTTTTTTCAAAAAAATGAAGTATTATGGTATCATATGTGTATTGTCGCAAAAGACAGACACAGTATTTTATAAATGGGAGATATGAGTTCATGAAATATGAGCACGTGATAAAATGTGTGGAGGAAGGAAGCATTGCCTGGGAACTCGGAATTGAACCAGGAGATGTTCTTCTGCGCATTAACGATAATATAATAGAAGATGTCTTTGACTATCATTACTATGTCAATGACGAGGAATTGCTAGTTCTGATTCGAAAGAAAAATGGAGAAGAATGGGAATTAGAAATTGAAAAAGATTTAGAAGAAGATCTAGGGATTGAATTTGAGCGCGGTCTGATGGATGAATACCGGTCTTGTCGGAATAAATGTATGTTCTGCTTTATCGACCAGATGCCAAAAGGAATGCGCGAGACACTATATTTCAAGGATGATGATTCGCGTCTTTCCTTTTTACAGGGAAACTACGTGACACTGACGAATATGAGTGACCACGATATTCAGAGAATCGTCAGTTACCATTTGGAACCAATCAATGTCTCTATTCACACGACGAATCCAGAACTTCGCTGTAAGATGCTTCACAACCGCTTTGCCGGTGACGCATTGAAGAAGATTGATACCCTTTATGAGGGCGGAATCACGATGAATGGACAGATTGTTCTCTGTAAAGGAGAGAACGATGGAGAAGAATTGGAGAGAAGCATCCGCGATATGACGCGTTGGCTTCCAAATCTTCAAAGCGTTTCAGTGGTGCCAGTGGGACTTACCAAATATCGAGAAGGTCTGTATCCGTTGGAACCATTCCAGAAAGAAGATGCCAGAGAAGTTCTGAAGACCATTCATAAATGGCAGGATAAGATTTATGAAGAATATGGAATCCATTTCATACACGCAAGCGATGAATGGTACCTTTTGGCAGAGGAAGCCTTGCCGGAAGAGGAGCGGTATGATGGATATCTGCAGCTAGAAAATGGTGTTGGTATGCTAAGGCTTTTGGAGAATGAGTTCGAAGAAGCATATGAAGCTATGCCAGGTGGCGTGGAAGAACACCATGTCTCACTTGCCACAGGAAAATTGGCAGAACCGATTATTCGACAGTTAAGTGAACGCTTAAAGTGCAAGTACCCGAATTTGCATGCGAATATTTATGCAATTCGAAATGATTTCTTCGGTGAACGGATCACGGTTGCTGGTCTGATCACCGGACAAGATTTAAAAGCACAGTTGATGGGAGCAGATCTGGGAGATACTTTATATTTACCGAATAGCATGCTTAGAAGCGGAGAAGAAGTTTTTCTGGATGATATGACAGTTGAGGAACTTTCAGAAGCCTTGCAGATAGAAATTAAAATTGTAGGATCTAGTGGGCAAGATTTGATAAATGCATTATTGCAAATGGAGGAATAGAAGATGAGTAAACCTGTAGTAGCCATTGTAGGGCGTCCAAATGTTGGAAAATCAACACTTTTTAATGTGTTGGCAGGAGAGAAGATAGCGATTGTAAAAGATACACCAGGAGTGACAAGAGACCGTATTTACGCAGATGTAACTTGGCTGGATCGAGAATTTACTTTGATTGATACAGGCGGTATTGAGCCTGAGAGCAGCGATATTATTCTTTCGCAGATGAGAGAACAGGCACAGATTGCCATCGATACAGCAGATGTTATTTTGTTTATGACAGATGTGAAGCAGGGAATGGTAGATTCTGACTCTAAGGTCGCAGATATGCTGCGCCGTTCTCACAAGCCAGTTGTATTGGTTGTGAATAAAGTGGACAACTATCAGAAAATGATGGCAGATGTGTATGAGTTCTATAACCTTGGTATTGGAGATCCAATGCCAATCTCAGCAGCAGAGCGAATCGGACTTGGAGATATGCTTGACAAGGTAATGGAGCATTTCCCGGCAGGAACAGGAACAGAAGAAGATGACGACCGACCAAGAGTCGCAATCGTTGGAAAGCCAAATGTTGGAAAATCATCTATCATCAATAAATTAACAGGTGAATCCCGTGTAATTGTGTCAGATATAGCAGGAACAACGCGAGATGCAATTGACACGAATATCCGATATAACGGAAAGGACTATGTCTTTATAGATACAGCTGGACTTCGCCGCAAGAACAAGATCAAAGAAGAACTGGAACGTTACAGCATCATTCGTACTGTAACAGCGGTGGAAAGAGCGGATGTAGTTCTTGTAGTTATTGATGCGACAGAAGGTATTACGGAGCAGGATGCGAAGATTGCAGGGATTGCACATGAGCGTGGTAAAGGAATTATTGTAGTTGTTAATAAGTGGGATGCAATCGAAAAAAATGACAAGACAATGAAAGAATTTGAGACACAGATTCGTTTGGTTTTGTCATTCCTGCCATATGCTGAGATTATGTATGTTTCTGCACAGACTGGCCAAAGACTGCCAAAACTTTTTGACATGATCGACATGGTGATTGAGAATCAGAATCTTCGTGTATCAACAGGTGTTCTCAATGAGATTATGACAGAGGCAGTAGCTATGCAGCAGCCGCCGACAGACAAAGGAAAGCGTTTGAAGCTTTACTATATTACACAGGTAGCGGTGAAACCGCCGACATTTGTAATTTTTGTAAATGACAAAGAACTGATGCATTTTTCTTACACTCGTTATTTGGAAAACAAAATACGAGAAGCATTTGGATTTAGAGGTACATCTTTGAAATTCTTCATCCGTGAGAGAAAGGAAAAGGATCAGTAGGTTATGGAAAGATTCATTTGTCTAATTATAGGATATGTCTTTGGTCTTTTTCAGACGGGCTATTTGTATGGAAAGATGCATAACTTTGATGTGCGTGACCACGGAAGTGGTAATGCAGGGACGACGAATATGCTTCGTACAATGGGATGGAAAGCAGGCGCGATTACTTTTCTGGGAGATGTATTTAAATGTGTGTTTGCTGTTTTAGCGGTGCATGTGCTATATCGAAATTCACACGCTGACATCCTTCCGCTTCTTTCTTTGTACGCGGGCTTTGGAGCGGTGCTTGGGCATAATTATCCTTTTTATATGAAATTCAAGGGTGGAAAAGGAATTGCAGTGACAGCAGGAATGATTCTGTGTACAGATTGGCGTATTACGCTGGTCTGCCTTGTGATTTTTGTTGGTGTAGTAGGAGTGACAAGATATGTGTCTTTAGGCTCGCTGCTAATTTCGATTGCCTTTTTGACTGGTGTGATTCTTCTTGGACAGGCCGGAGAATTTGGCATGACATCTTCCTGTCTGATGGAAATGTATGGTGTTGGCATCTTGTTTGTTATTTCAGCATTTTGGCGCCATCGTACAAACATTCAGCGCTTACTTCATGGTAATGAAAATAAACTTAGCTTTGGGAAGAAAGAAAGGAATTAGTTATGGCAAAAATAGGAATTATGGGAGCTGGAAGCTGGGGAACAGCGTTGGCTCTGCTTTTGAATCAAAATGGACATGAGGTGACAATTTGGTCCATCGATAAGGCAGAGGTTGAAATGCTTACTACAAAGCGAGAACATGTGGATAAGTTGCCAGGCATTGCGATTCCAGAGCAAATCAAGATTACCAACGATATTGCAGAAGGAATCGAGGGTATGAACCTAATTGTTCTTGCAGTTCCATCTGTCTTCACCAGAAGTACAGCTCGTGCGATGTGTCCATATGTAAAAGCAGGACAGCTTCTAGTCAATGTGTCAAAAGGAATTGAAGAATCAACATTGATGACCATGACAGAACAGATAGAAGAAGAAATTCCACAGGCCAATGTAGCAGTTCTTTCAGGACCAAGTCACGCAGAGGAAGTGGGGCGCAAGGTGCCGACGACAGTTGTGGCGGGAGCAAAAGATCAGAAGACAGCAGAATATATTCAGGAAATTTTCATGAGTCCTGTTTTTCGTGTATATACAAGCCCTGATATTTTAGGCATTGAGCTCGGAGGTTCCTTGAAAAATGTAATTGCATTAGCAGCGGGAATCGCAGATGGTCTCGGATACGGAGACAATACAAAAGCGGCACTTATCACGCGTGGTGTGGCTGAAATCACTCGTCTTGGTGTCAAGATGGGCGGAAGAAAAGAGACATTTGCGGGACTGGCTGGTATGGGTGATCTGATTGTTACCTGCGCCAGTGTCCACAGTCGAAACCGCAGGGCTGGTTTCCTTATGGGACAAGGAAAGAGCATGCAAGAAGCGATGGACGAAGTCAAGATGGTCGTTGAAGGAGTGTACTCGGCCAAAGCAGCTAAGAAATTAGCCCAAAAGTATGATGTGTCGATGCCAATCGTGGAAGAGGTAAACAAAATACTCTTTGAAAATAAGAAAGCAGAAGATGCAGTGAAAGAATTGATGCTTCGTGATGGAAAGCTAGAACACTTAGACCTTCCATGGGAATAATGAATAGAAAAGGAACAGAACGTGTATGTGCGTTCTGTTTTTTTGCTTGTATTTGGTGGTATATAGCATTTCCTTTTTGCATAGATTATATCAGTAATTGAAAGGGGAATCTATGGTGAATACATTCGATTTATATAAAGATATTGAGACGAGAACCGGAGGAGAAATCTACATCGGTGTAGTAGGGCCGGTGAGAACAGGAAAATCCACATTTATCAAACGCTTTATGGATATTCTGGTCTTGCCTAAAATGGAAGATTTAAATGCCAGAGAGCGTGCAAAAGACGAACTCCCTCAGTCCGCATCCGGAAAGACAATTATGACGACAGAACCCAAATTTGTACCGAAAGAAGGAGCACAGATAAAAGTTGCAGAAGATATACAGGTGAAGGTTCGTTTGATTGATTGTGTGGGATATATGGTGGAAGGTGCCTCAGGACATATTGAAAATCAAGAAGAAAGACAGGTAAAGACCCCTTGGTTTGATTATGAGATTCCATTTACCAAGGCGGCGAGTATAGGAACAAGAAAAGTTATTCATGATCATTCGACAATTGGAATTGTGGTGACGACAGATGGAACGATTGGAGAACTTCCCCGTGAAAATTATAGACCGGCAGAAGAAAAGACTATTCAGGAATTGCAGAACATAGGGAAACCATTTATCGTGCTTGTGAATTCCAAAAAGCCATACAGTGATGAAGCAAAGAAAGTAGCAGAAGAAATTCAGAAACAATACGCGGTGACGGCTCTTCCAGTGAATTGTGAGCAGCTGAAAGAAGAGGATATACATAAAATCATGGAGCGTGTGCTGGAGGCATTTCCAGTTGCTGAAGTGAGATTTTATATACCGAAATGGGCGGAGATGCTGCCGAAAGACCACAGTATTAGAGAAGAACTATTATTGTGTGCGAAAAAGATTTTGCAGAATATCAATGAAATTGGTGATGTAGGGAATGCGCTGCAGGGTGCAGAAAGCACTTGCATTTCGGAAGTAAAATTGGATGAAATTGCCATGGACAAAGGCGTGGTCAATTTAGAAATACGGATTCCAGATCGATATTATTATGAAATGTTGAGTGAACTGACAGAGATGGAGATGAAAAATGAGTATGACCTCGTAAATGTCATTCGGAAATTTTCAAAATTGTGTAAAGAGTATGAGGTCATGAAAGATGCGATAGATTCTGTCAAGCTAAGAGGATATGGTGTGGTAAGTCCAGTGAAAGAAGAAATCACCATGGCAGAACCAGTGGTGATTAAGCAGGGAAACAAATATGGCGTGAAAATTCATACCGAAGCACCGTCTATTCATATGATCAAAGCAAATATTGAGACAGAAATAGCACCGATTGTTGGAACGGAGCAGCAGGCAGAGGATTTGATTCAGTATATAGAAAATTCAGCAAAATCAGCAGGCGGCGTATGGGAAACAAATATCTTGGGAAAATCTATAGAAGAGCTTGTTATGGATGGAATGAAAAATAAGATTTTGATGATCAATGATGAAAGCCAAGTGAAGCTGCAAGATACAATGCAGAAAATTGTTAATGACAGTAACGGTGGAATGGTCTGTATTATAATTTAAAAGTACACAGATGCGCAATAATATGTTATACTGCGTATAGAGTACAAATGAAAAAGGGGAGTTTTCTATGAGAGCGGTAATTATTCCAGTAGATACATTGATATATAAGAAATTGAAAGAAGATGCCTGTTCACAGGTTGTGAAACGAATGTTGGGACAGGTTGGATTTCGCACAGAGATGATTCAGCCAGTACCAAATGACCGGGAAGTGATTCGACAAGTGTTGGCGCGGATCGCAGATACGAATGCTGCAGACCTTATTGTGACAATCGGAGGAATCGGATGTCGGGAAGAAGACTGGACTCCAGAGGCAAGCAAGGCGATTTTTGATAAAGAGATTCCAGGGATGGCCGAATCTATGCGTATGTACATGACAAGAACATCGAAGCGCGCAATGCTTACCAGAGGAACAACAGGGATTCGAAAGAAGACTTTGATTGTCAATCTTCCAGCCAAACCAAGAGTGATTAAGGAATGCTTAGAATATATTCTCCCAGAAGTAGTATATGCAACGGAAGTGGTACTCGGAGAGCATGACGATATTGGCGAATAATTGGAGTAAGAGATGAAAGTTAAGATTTATACAGATGGAGCAGCCCGCGGGAATCCAGATGGTCCAGGCGGCTATGGCACAATTCTGGAGTACGTGGATACGAAGGGAATGCTTCACACAAAGGAATTGTCACAAGGCTATGTGAAGACAACGAATAATCGCATGGAGTTGATGGCAGTGATTGCGGGATTGGAGGCTTTGAACAGACCCTGTGAAGTTGAAATATATTCGGATTCACAGTATGTGGTGAATGCGTTCAATCAGCACTGGATTGAAGGATGGATTAAGAAGGGCTGGAAGCGTGGAAAGAACGAGCCAGTCAAGAACATTGATTTGTGGAAACGCTTGCTGAAAGCAAAAGAGCCACACCAGGTGACATTTATCTGGGTGAAGGGGCATGATGGACATCCACAGAACGAACGATGTGATACATTGGCTACGACAGCGGCGGATGGGACAAATCTGCTTGTAGATGAAGGTATATAAAATAATAGATTGCAGAGGGAAGGGTAGTACCGTCTGCAATCTATTTTTTGTTGTAGAAATGATTATAATAGATCTGGATTCATCGTTGTCCACTGGCTGCAGTCCCATACCTGGTCTACAACATCGCGATAAAATTCTGGCTCGTGACAAATCAGAAGCACACTGCCTTTATAATCAATCAAGGAACGCTTTAATTCTTCTTTTGCATCTACATCTAAATGGTTTGTCGGCTCGTCGAGAAGAAGGATGTTCGTCTCTTTGTTGATGAGCTTACAAAGTCTTACTTTTGCCTGCTCTCCACCGCTGAGGACGCGAACCTGACTTTCAATGTGTTTGGTTGTGAGTCCACATTTTGCTAAGGCAGAGCGAACTTCATATTGGGTGAAAGAAGGGAATTCAGACCAGATCTCTTCTATGCAAGTGGTTCGGTTTTCTCCCTTTACTTCCTGCTCAAAGTACCCGATCATTAAGTTTTCGCCAAGTTCACAAGAACCGCTTAGTGCTGGAATCAGACCTAAAATACTTTTTAAAAGTGTCGTCTTTCCAATACCATTGGCACCTACAAGGGCAATCTTCTGACCTCGTTCCATCTCCAGATTGAGTGCTCTGGAGAGCGGTTTTTCTTTTTCGTACCCGATGATCAGATCTTTTGTCTGGAAGATGTAACGTCCTGGTGTGCGCCCAACTTTGAAGTTGAATTGTGGTTTTGGACGTTCCGCAGCCAGCTCGATCACATCCATTTTGTCGAGTTTCTTTTGACGGGACATGGCCATATTTCTGGTGGAAACACGTGCCTTGTTTCTGGCAACAAAATCTTTCAATTCATTGATTTCTTGTTGCTGTCGCTTGTAGGCAGCTTCTAGCTGTGCTTTCTTTACAGCATAGACCTCCTCGAAATGTTCATAGTCGCCTACGTAGCGGTTCAATTCCTGGTTTTCCATATGATAGATGATATTTACCACGTCGTTTAGAAATGGAATATCATGGGAAATTAAGATAAATGCATTCTCGTATTCTTGCAGATAACGTTTCAGCCATGCAATATGTTCTTCATCGAGATAGTTGGTAGGCTCATCGAGAAGGAGAATGTCTGGCTTCTCAAGCAGAAGTTTTGCAAGTAATACTTTCGTACGCTGTCCACCACTAAGCTCTGTTACGTCATGATCAAGTCCAAGATCTAAGATGCCGAGTGCGCGGGCCACTTCTTCTATCTTAGCGTCAATCACATAGAAATCATGGGCAGAGAGGATATCTTGAATTGTTCCAGCTTCTTCCATGAGTGCGTCCATTTCCTCCGGTTCTACATTTCCAAGTTCACCGTAAATATTGTTCATTTTTTCCTCTAATTCAAAAAGAAAGGAGAATGCTGATTTGAGTACTTCGCGAATGGTCATGCCTGGTTTGAGTTTTGTGTGCTGATCTAAATATCCGGCGCGGACATTCTTAGACCATTCAATCTTTCCTTCGTCTGGTTGGAGCTGTCCAGTTACAACATTGAAGAAGGTGGATTTCCCTTCCCCGTTGGCGCCGACAAGACCGATATGTTCGCCTTTGAGAAGGCGAAAGGAAACATTATCGAAAATTGCGCGGTCTCCAAATCCGTGTGTGAGATGTTCTACGTTTAATATGCTCATTATGCTTAAGCCTCCGTTTGGGTAAGTATTGTTTTTGCGTTGATTCCATTGATTTCTACATGGTCATCTACACCAATCACGATGCAGGTGCGTCCATCAATCACGCGAGTCTCCACAAGATCAGCGAACTCTGGGCTGACTTGAATCGTAATCTCAGCGGTCTTGATTTCGAATTTTTTGGTGCTGGCCACATTGTTCGCGAGCAGTGTAGTGTTCTCTCCTGCGGCGGCGTCGAATTGCTGATCGAAGAGCTCCATTTGCTCAGAGCTTACACCACTTTTTTGGAACAGGTATTTCACTTCCGCTTTATCGAGTTCTAATGGCTCAGGATTGTCTGCATTTTGCTCAATTAGTTCGTTTAGATTTTCGTGAATATTTTTTACTACATCGTAAGAGCAAGTTTCTGCGAGCGTTTCTTCAATCAATATTTTGAATGCTTCTTTTTGATTTCCAGCAGTAAGTGGCACAGTACAACCGAGAAGATCATCGGTAAGTCCATTTTCCAAATTTTCCGCATTCTTTGAATAGTAGAGAAGTGCGTGGATATCACTGCTGCGGTCGTTAAATGCTGGGAAGAGAAATCCAGCGTCCGGCATCTCTACGATCCAGTCTCGGATACGCTCATGAAAATTATTTTCATCGGCATAGTAGCTAAGTGCAGGTTTTGATAATTTGACTGGGCACAAGATACAGTGAATATAGTCGTACACTTCATCAGAAGCATCGAACATCTCGCTTCCGTCAGAAGATTTTCCTGGAATATCATAGACAGCATGGATAAGAAGGATTAAATAATTCTCAGCATAATCATAAGAATGAATGACGCGTGTATAAAAATCCTCCAACAACTGTTCATCCGTTAAGCGACTGTCACGAAGCTTTAACAAGGCTTCTTGTGTGCCTCCTTCTTCCTCAGAAGAAAGTGGAAATTCCATATTCAGGAGATTCTTCCCAATTGTTCCAGAAAGGGCCTTGCGGAACAAATCAAAGTATTTGAACATTTCTTCCTCTGGAAGAGAGAGAAAAGCATCTTTGAAAGAAGCCTTTTTCTCTTTTTCGCCATCTACATAGCAACCACAGATACGTGTGATGGCACAGTTGTTTGGTGTAAATTGTTTTTTTATTTCAGTTACTTCTTTTTTATTCATTTTGTAAATCAACCTCATTTTCATTTCTGTCGTACCAAATAGTATAACGCATCTTGGTGGAAGAAACAAATAAAAAAGGTGAAAAGACTGAAATTGCTTTTCACCTATAAGGGTGCATGTAGATTACTGTAGCATACCCATTAATATTTGATTCACCAGAGAACCGTCTGCTTTTCCTTTTACCTGAGGCATCAAATCTTTCATAATCTTGCCTTTGTCTTTGGCTGTCGGTGTCTCAATTCCGAGATTTGCAAGTACAGAAGAAATCACTTCTTTGATTTCGTCTTCACCCATTAATTTTGGTGCGTACTGCTCAAGGATCGCAATACGTTTCTGACATTCTTCGATGATATCTGTTCTGTCGGCAGGTGTCATTTCCAAGGTCTCTTTTGTCTGCTTGAGTTCCTTCATAATAACCTGAATTTCTTCTTCTTCTGTGAGGTCGGCGCGCTTATCGATTGCTTTATTCTTAAGTGCGGCTAAGAGTGAGGATAAGGTTTCTTTAGTATCTTTATCTTTTGCTTTCATAGCGGCAACCATAGCGCTTCTTACTTCGTCAATTTTGCTCATAATATGAATCCTCCTGTTCCCAATTTCTACTTAAGAGTTTAACATCTTTGTAGAAAAAACACCAGCAAAAATGTTATGATAGTATAAGAAAAGAAAAATCAGTGGTGGGAGAGACGAAAAAGAATGACACAATGTAAATTATGCCCTAGACATTGCATGGCAGATAGAGAGTGCGGAAAAAGAGGATTTTGCGGAGAGTCTGCGAAGGTAAGAGTTGCAAGAGCAGCACTACATATGTGGGAGGAACCTTGTATTTCAGGAGAAAATGGTTCTGGAACGGTATTTTTTGTGGGCTGTACACTTCGCTGTGTCTATTGTCAGAATCATGAGATTTCAAGTGGAAATGCTGGCAAGGAGATTTCAGTGGAACGTTTGGCCGAGATTTTTCTGGAGTTGGAAGCACAGGGGGCAAATAATATAAATCTAGTTACACCGACGCATTTTGTACCTCAGATTATCCAGGCACTTAAGCTTGCAAAGATTAAGGGAATGACACTGCCAGTGGTGTATAATACAAGTGGGTATGAGGAGCTGGAGACACTTCGCATGCTGGATGGATATGTGGATATCTATCTGCCAGATTTTAAATATCTGAATGAAAAGCATGCAAAAAAATATTCTATGGCAGAAGACTATCCAGAGAAAGTGAAAATAGCAATCGAAGAGATGGTAAGACAGGTGGGAGAACCAGTCTTTGATGAAAATGGAATAATGCGAAAAGGCGTGATTGTGCGCCATTTATTATTGCCAGGCTGTCTGGAAGATGGGAAAAAGATTGTACATTATTTGCATCAGACCTATGGAGACCGAATATATATGAGTTTGATGAATCAGTATACACCGCTTAAATCATTGGATCGAGAGCGGTATCCAGAACTGAATAGACGGGTGACAGAAAAAGCCTATGACTGGCTGGTTGATTACGCGCTCTCAATTGGTGTGGAGCAGGCCTTTATTCAAGAGGGTGACACGGCGGAAGAAAGTTTTATTCCACCTTTTACATTGGAAGGTGTCTAAAGAGAAAGGGAAGATTACGATGAAAAGAAATATAGATTTAAAAGAAATATCAGATGGAAGGCTCTATAGCAGTAATGATATGGTGAGAGCAGATTGCGGTGATTGTAAGGGGTGCTTTGCCTGCTGCTGCGGTATGGGAAGCTCTATTATATTAGATCCATTCGATGTGCATAGACTGACAATGGGACTAGGCTGTACATTTGAAGAGCTCCTTGAAAAATACATAGAACTAAATGTTGTCGATGGCGTGATTTTGCCAAATTTAAAAATGCAGGGAAGCGCAGAGCGATGTGCATTTCTAAATGAGGAAGGACGCTGCAGCATACATTCTATACGCCCGGGGATTTGTCGCTTGTTTCCGCTGGGGAGATACTATGAAAATGGAGGGTTTCAGTACTTCTTACAGACGAAGGAGTGCAGAAAGGAAAATCGTGCCAAAATCAAGGTGAAGAAATGGTTGGACACACCGGATATAAATCAGTATGAAGAGTACATTTGTGCTTGGCATTACTTTTTGAAGACAATGGAAGAATACATAGTAGAACATCCAGAAGAAGCACAGGCAGTGAGCGTTAATATTTTGAAGATATTTTATGCAAAGCCATATGGAGAGGAGTTTTATACAGAATTCAATAGGAGAAAAAATGCTGTCGTGGGTAAAGTTTAATAAAAATGTTCTTAATTTGTAACAATTATATGTATAATCATAAGTTAAGATGTTGTGTAGAAAAATATTCAATGAGGAAATACTTATGATTTTGTACTTTTCTGGAACAGGAAACAGTGAATATGTAGCAAGATATATTGCAGATCGGATGGATGATGAAGTAGAGAATCTTTTCGAACGCATTCGAAGTGAAGATTATTCTCCGATGAAATCGGAGAGACCGTGGATTGTAGTGGTACCTACATATGCGTGGAGAATTCCAAGGGTGGTAGAGATGTTTTTGCGAAAAACAGATTTATCAGGAAACCAGGAGATTTATTTTGTTATGACTTGTGGTCAAGATAATGGCTGTGCGGGCGAGTATCTTCGTAGAATGTGTGATGGGGTTAATTTGACATACATGGGCTGTGCCGAGATTGTGATGCCAGAGAATTATATTGCCATGTTTCAAACGCCTGGTAGGGAAGAAGCGATACAGATTATTGAAAATAGCGAGAAAGATATAGAGAAAATCATTCGATATATTTCAATGGGACATTCGCTGCCGGCAAAGAAAGTGCATCTGTTAGATAGACTTACAAGTGGACCGGTTAACAGCCTCTTTTATCCGGTGTGTGTTAAGACGGGCAAGTTTAAGGCAACAGATGCCTGTGTGTACTGCGAGAAGTGTGCCAAGGTATGTCCACTTGAGAATATTCAATATCTGAATGGAAAACCAGTGTGGGGAGACAGATGTACACATTGTATGGCATGCATTTCGAAATGCCCGACGCAGGCGATTGAGTACGGTCGAAAGAGCCGGGGAAAAGAAAGATATATTTGTCCGAAATAAAAGAAGAGAAGTCAAGTAAAGGGTGTTGCCAGTAGAAAGGCAACACCCTTTTTGGAGGATTAATGATTATAGTGGCTGAGAAATTGCTTTGTTCGCTCTTCGTGTGGATGCATAAAGACTTCTTCAGGACTTCCTTGTTCTACAATCTGTCCGTTGTCCATGAAAATGACTTGATCAGAAACTTCTCTTGCGAAATTCATCTCATGTGTGACAATCAACATGGTTGTATTGCGGTCTGCAAGTTCCTTCATAACTTTGAGGACTTCTCCTGTAAGTTCAGGATCAAGTGCAGAAGTCGGCTCATCAAAGCACAAAATGTCTGGTTGGAGTGCAAGGGCGCGCGCAATCGCAACACGTTGGCACTGTCCACCGGAAAGTTGGTGTGGATAGTGATGAATCCGATTTTCTAGTCCCATCTGTTTCAAAAGAAAAATTGCTTGTTCCTCAATTTCGGCAAGAATTTCTTTTTTTCGAGTTTTATAGTCGTGTTGTTCTTTTGCCAATAATTCTTTAGCTAGCATTACATTCTGAAGAGCAGTGTATTGTGGAAAAAGATTGAAAGATTGAAATACGAGACCAAAGTGAAGTCTCTTTTTTCGAATCTGTCCTTCTGATTCAGCAGCTCTGTTTGCAGCATCAAATAACAGCTCATCGTTTACAAAAATCTTGCCAGTGTCTGGTGTCTCAAGAAAGTTGAGACATCGAAGCAAAGTAGTTTTCCCACTGCCGGAAGAACCGATGATGGAGACAACTTCACCTTGTTCTAAAGAAAAATGAATATCTTTCAATACTTCCGTACGACCAAATGTTTTACATATATTTTCAACTTTTAAAATAGACATATGCGTTTCCCCCTTATTATTTGAAATAATCTAATCGTTTCTCTAGATTTTCCAGAAGTAACGTGAGGATTCCACTGAAAATAAGATAGTACACACCTGTGAAGAAGAGAGGCCAAATAGCACCAGAGATTCCTTGTGATCCCTTCATGAAGGCTTGACCAGCCCAAATGATCTCCTGTAATGCGATGATGCGGGCTAAAGAGGTATCTTTAACAAGTGTGATGATTTCATTGGACATAGGAGGAATGATGCGCTTTATCATCTGTAAGAGTGTAATGCGAAAGAAAATCTGGCTTCTTGTCATACCGAGAACCAGACCGGCCTCTTCCTGTCCACACGGAACACTTTGGATACCACCGCGATATATTTCTGAAAAGTAACATGCATAGTTAAAAATAAATGAGATGGCAGCTGCTGTGAAGCGGCCAGCCTCGCCACTTCCCCAAATAGGGTTTTTTAATACCAGACCAGGAAAATAATAGACAATCAAAAGCTGAATCATCAGAGGAGTTCCTCTGATGATCCAGACGATGATTCGTGTAAAATAACTAAGTGGTCTGAAGCGGGACATAGAACCAAAGGCAATAAGAAGACCAAGTGGGAATGCACCAATCAATGTAATGAAGAAAAGTTTTAATGTCTGTAAAAATCCAACATTTAGAGATTGGATGACAATAGGCATCTGTTCTAGTATCTGTTTCATATGTAGTCCTGCTTTCTGTTATTTTTGTTCGATCAGAGCTGCCTGTACGCCATAAGTTTCGGCACAGCTTATCATAGAGCCATCTGCATAGGCATTTGCAAAGAAGTCGTTCAAAGCAGCGGCCAAATCAGAACCTTTGCGGAAACCAACTCCATATTCTTCACTGTTAAGACCAATTGTGTAAGCGAGATCAGCGTAGCCCGTTCCTTCGCCGACCATAGCACCTGCCATCAAAGAATCAATGATTGCAGCGTCTGAAGTTCCAGCAGCAACTTCCATCAATGCATCTGATTGTGCTTTGACTGGTGTAATATTCAAATTCAAAAGAGTTGCCTGTTCTTCACCGGCACTTTTTGATTCTACCGCAAATGTCAAAGAAGAGAGACTTTCTACTGTCTGGTATTTGTCTTTAACATTCTTAGGAACAATAACGACCTGAGCATTGTTACAATATGCATTTGAACATTCCATAGCAGAAGTAACTTCATCGACAAGCGTCATTCCATTCCATACACAGTCGATGCTTTTGCCATCTAACTCTAAAATCTTATTGTCCCAATCAATTTCTACAAACTCAGCTTCAACGCCAAGGCTCTCGGCAAAAGCTTTCGCCATGTCAGCATCAAATCCAATCCATTCTCCGCTTGCGTCTTTGTAGTCCATAGGAGCAAATTCTGTGATACCAACGACTAAAGTTCCTTTTTCTTTGACGTATTCCATGTCGGTTTGATCTGTCTTACCAGTGTCAGTTGAACCGCAAGCTGCGAGAGATAAAAGAGTAATAGTGGTTAAAGCAAATGTTACTAATTTTTTCATAATACAAATCCTCCAAAATGTTTTATTGTTTTACCATATTACCAATTTACCACGCTAAAGTCAATAGAATAATATAAAAAATTTAATTTATTTTTTCGCACCTTTATTCATGCGGATCATTTCAAGGAAAGCTTCAATTCTTGTGCGAATCTGTCCTTCATCATTTGGATAGAAATCTGTTTCGATGTGGAGAAGTGGAATTCCCTTCGATTCACATACACGTCTAATATTTTCTGTTTCTACGGCGAATGGGTTGCAGGAATGAAGAGTAATGCTTACATACCCATCAGCGTTCCATTCATCGATTGTGTCTGCAACTTGCTCCATACGTCTTGTGTTTGGTGATACAACAGCACAAGGAACTTCCAGATATTTCTCAGCGATTCGAAGCAGTGGGTCGCGGCTGCGATCCTCATCTACAAGTCTTCGGCGAGAAGAGATGCCGCTGCAGCCTTCATAACAGACGATGGCACCGCCAAGTTCCTCAATGACATTAACAGTCTTATATTTCGAACCGCCATATCCACCACCGGAAACGATAAGACGTGGACGATATGGATCGGGTTCATATGGATAAATACCATTGTGCCAGTTCTCCTCGCACTGATTCAAAATATCATTGATTTTATTATACTTTTCTTCTTTATCAAAAATATATTGCTCACCGTCCATGATATCATTCATTCGAATTCCGCTGATAGCAGGTGGATCATATTTACCTAATTCATAGATACGGGCAGCCTGAATACGTTCTTTGTTGCACCATTCAATGGATTCGTTTAACATATCATCTGTAATCTTGATATTGAATCGTTCTTCCAAACCTCTAGTGAAAGCACAGATTTCGTTGTACCACATGTCAAGAGAACGTTCGTAATCAGGTACATTTGGCAAATGAATGACCTGCATTGGTTTTAATTCGCCGAGTAGTTCATACATTTTCTTTTTGCCGTCGCAGGTAGTCTCACCTACTACGATATCGGAGAAAAATGCATAAGGACAACTTTCTTCTAAAGCATGACCGTAGCTTGCTTTGATTAGTGGACAAAGATTTGCAGGAAGTCTTGTCTCAGCTGTCTTAAGCGGTGCGGCACTTCTTCCACAGAGACCTACCTGGTAAAGTCCTGCAGCATAGATGATTTCAGCCGGGGTGTATTGACAGAATGCACCACAGATATTTTTTCCTTGATCTTTGAGTTCTTTTACTTTCAAGAAGCCTTCGCGTCTGGCTTCTGCAAAGTCTTCAAAATGTTCTGGTAATGAAACAGCCATATAGATATCCTCCTATGTAAATTATAATATTTCAATGAATGCTGCGATACGTGTTGCAAGCTGTCCACTATCAGAATCGCCAGCATCTGTCTCGATAGACATGTATGGGATTTCCAGAGAGTCTTCACAGAAACGACTCATTTTGTCTCGTTCTACTGTGTATGGGTGGCAGGTCTGGAGCGCGACGTCTAGAATGCCATCTACTTGATAGGTATTAGCAAGCCCTGCAATCAGTTCAAAACGTAAGTCGTTTGGCGCCATAATTGCGCAGGCAGTATTTTGATAGCAATCTGCTAAGGCTTGATATACGTCACTTGTTTCAGGGTTGAATTGTCTGACTGCAGATTTCATGACTTCACAGTTTTCAAAACAGACGACAACACCACCATTATTTTCAACAGCGTCTAGAACCTTTTCGTAGACACCGCTCATTGGGCAGCCTGTAACGAGAAGACGCTTTGCTCTTTTTGGAACGGGACTTTCTTGTGAAAGAAGCTCATCGCGCACCTTGAGATTGGCTTCTGCGCGAGCAACTGGATCAGCAATCAAGCGATGATTCTGGAGGGCATGAAAGATGTCTTTGCCCCATGCAGCAGGTGGTGTCTGTGTTTGAATAGACATAAGGTCTAGGATGCTGTCTCGTTCAGCATTGAACTCTTTACCTGCTTCGCGTATATCGTCGTCATTGATTTCTATACCAAAGCGTTTTTTTAATTGTTTTGCTAAATACTTGCTTTCTGAGTAAATTAGAGGCTTTACATAGTCTCGATCGGCTCCCTGAGCAACTTGATAAAAATGAACACGTTCTTGATGTGAAATGAGTTCATACATTTTTTTCTTTCCGTCGCAGGAAGTTTCAGCAATGATTAAATCGGCATCTTTTAAAGCTTCATCCTCGCAAATGTCGCAGGTGTTTTTTACAACTGGGCAAAGATTGCGAATCAAAATTTTAGATGCAGCATCTTCTACATCGCGAACATAAGGAACGCGAAGAGAAGTAAAACCAGCAGCTGTAAGTATCTCCTGTGGAACATGGGAACAGAAGGAAACGGCCACCTTTTTACCAGCTTCGTGGCTGGAAGCGATGACAGTTTGTAAATCTTGCTTATTCATACGATACTGTCTCCTTAATTTTAAAATATTGTTATATCTTAGATTAACACTTGTTAATAATTAACACAATGAAGAAAATAATTCTTTCAGAAAATATAAATAAGTAAAAAAGAATTATTGAGAGTCTAAATAAGTAATTGGGTGTATGCAAATTTTAAATTTGTATTATAATTAGAAGGACGATAAAATAGCTTTAAAATGTCGGAAAGGAGATGGAAGAGATGAATCATGTTTTGGTCGTTGTAGATATGCAAAATGACTTTATTGATGGGACTCTTGGAACGAGCGAGGCAAAGGCTATTGTACCTAAGGTGATCGCTAAGTTAGAGAACTTTGATGGAAAAGTGATTTTTACACGAGATACGCATTGGGGCAATTATCTGGAATCACAAGAAGGAAAGAATCTTCCTGTTATGCATTGCATCAAGGGAACAGAAGGATGGCTCATCAGAGAAGAACTGGAACAATATATTCAGGGAATCGTTTTTGACAAGCCTACATTTGGCTCTCGAGAGTTGGGTGAATATTTGACAGAAGTGCATGAAAAAGAGAGGATTGACAGTGTGACATTTGTCGGATTATGTACAGACATTTGTGTAATCTCAAATGCTTTATTGGTGAAAGCGTATTTGCCGGAAGTGCCATTGTTTGTCGATGCATCGTGCTGCGCAGGAGTCACCCCGCAGTCTCATAAAAATGCGTTAGAGGCGATGAAAATGTGTCAAATAACAATAGAAAATGAATAAACATGAGGAGAACTATGTGAAAATGAATAGAGAAGCAATGCATAATCTGACTTACGGTTTATTTGTTCTTACCGCTTGCAAGAACGAAAAAATGAATGGTTGCATCATTAATACAGCATCCCAGGTCACATCAGAGCCAAATAGAATCAGTATAGCTGTGAATAAGGCTAATTATACACATGATATGGTTGCAGAGACTGGAAAGTTTACAATATCGATCATCAGTGAAGATGCAACTTTTGAATTGTTTAAAACATTTGGCTTTGTATCAGGACGTGAGATTGATAAGTTTGCCAATTTTACTGATTTCCAGCTTGGTGGAAATGGAATTGCATATATTAATAAAGGAACGAATGCATATATTTCAGCAGAAGTAGAGATGACAGAGGATCTGGGCAGTCATACGCTTTTCATTGCAAGAGTTACAGAAATGAATGTTTTGAGTGATGCGCCGTCAGTGACATACACATATTATCTTGAAAATATTAAACCAAAGCCTGTCAAGGTAGTAAATACAGATGAAAAAACAGTTTGGCGCTGTGTGATTTGTGGATACGAATATGAAGGAGAAGAGATGACAGAAGATTACATTTGTCCAATTTGTAAACATCCGGCATCAGATTTTGAAAAAGTAGGAGGAACGATAACAATGGGTAACAATAAATACGCAGGAACTAAGACAGAAAAGAACTTATGGGAAGCGTTTGCAGGAGAATCACAGGCTAGAAATAAATATACATATTTTGCGTCAGTGGCAAAAAAAGCAGGTTATGAACAGATTGCAGCATTGTTCTTACAGACAGCAGAAAATGAGAAAGAGCATGCTAAATTATGGTTCAAGGCATTAGGTGAACTGGGCAGTACAGAAGAAAATCTTCTTCATGCAGCAGAAGGCGAAAATGCGGAGTGGACAGATATGTATGTGCGTATGGCCAAAGAAGCAGATGAAGAAGGGTTCCATGAACTTGCAGAACAATTCCGTGGTGTGGCAGCGATTGAAAAAGCACATGAAGAAAGATACCGTGCACTTCTTCAGAATGTGGAAACAAAGCAGGTATTTGAAAAGAGTGGTGTCATGGTTTGGGAGTGCCGCAATTGTGGACACCTTGTTGTGGGAACAAAAGCACCAGAAGTTTGTCCAGTATGTAACCATGGACAAGCCTACTTTGAAGTGAGAAAAGAAAATTACTAATTTTGATAAAAATATAAGAAGATTTTTGTGCAAGTTAGATAATGCTAACTGATTGTTAAAAAAATAATATATACAAAATGCCTTTATTTTGATATTATATTATGATAAAATGTACAAAGAAGTGACAAAACTTTTACTTTTCCGGGGGAGGGGCGAATGTTGCTAGGACTGGAAAATATATAGCAGCATTACACCCTAAAAGAAGAAGAATAGAGACCACATTAAAACTTTACAGGAGGTGCATTGAGTGGAAAGATTAAAAATTTCAACAAAGGACCAGGCACAAAACACAATGGATTCTATGTACAAGGATTTGGAACGTCGTATTATTGCGGCTCCTCCAGGACTTTGTCCAGTAGATGTTACACGTTCGTTTATTAGAATGTGTTTGGCACAGTCATGCGGTAAGTGTGTTCCATGTCGAGCAGGACTTAGACAGCTTGCATATTTATTTGACGACATTCTTCATGGAGACGCTACAGAAGAAACAGTAGAGGTTATTAGAAAGACGGCACAGGGCATTTATTATTCAGCAGATTGCGCGATTGGGTATGAAGCAGCAAGACTTGTATTGAAATGCTTGGACGGCTGTATGGATGATATTATGTCACACATCGAAAAAGGATACTGTGTATACAACAGTGATGAACCAGTTGCATGTGTACGCAACTG
>CAZYCT010000008.1:0-31363 GCA_964646135.1 uncultured Coprococcus sp.
ATATCAATCACCCTTATGAAACTTTTCCATACCGCTTGCGATTTATCTTAGAAAGAATATAATATAATTTTATATTTATTCCTAATGCCATAGCGCTAATTCGTCGCGTTTTATGAAAATATTTACTGAATAAAATTGATCTCACATTTTTTTTCAGTGTATGCTTTACTTGCTTATATTCCGCATATTTCCAATAGTTCTCGCTTTCCATCATACGATCCAAAACAACAAAATTCGCCCACTGTGCTCGGAATTTGGCCACATCAATTATTTCAGGATATTTTTTTTCTACCATTTGATAATTTCTATCATAAGCTTCCACAATATCCATCGATGAGTTGTCAAATTCTCTAGTTGTAATACTACCTTCTCTGTGGACATAATAATACAATGGTGTCGTATCCACGGAAACAGTATTTATGTATGGCATCATATCCGTATGAAAGAACACATCCTCATAGTGTTTTCCTACTGGGAACTGAAGATTGCTAACTACCTCTCGTCTTAAAAGCTTATTACATATACTTCCTGGAATTTTTTTTCCAATCATCAGTAAACGAAATGCCTCTACATTATCACAAACAAATTTCTCCCGTTGCTCACACTGAGCCCATTTTTGTTCTTGATAAACATTCCAAATACCACAAACTGCCATATCAGCTTTAGATTCTACCAGATTATTATACAAAATTAATATCATATCTTTATCAATATAATCATCACTGTCAATAAAAATGATATATTCTCCTGTAGCCTGTTGCATTCCAGTGTTGCGGGCATCACTTAATCCACCATTCTTCTTGTGAATCACTCGAATTCTTACATCTTCTTCTGAATATTCATCACATATTTTTCCTGACTTATCCGTGGCCCCATCATCAACCAATAAAATTTCCAAATTACTATATGTCTGATTGACAATCGAATCTATACATTTATTTAAATACTTTTCTACATTGTAAACTGGCACAACAACTGAAATTTTATCTTCGCCCATTACTTTATATCTCCCACTTAAACACAGTTTTAAAATCTGTATTCAAATCTACACTAAACACACGATGAATATCCTGCAAATTCTTCACCGGTTCTGTCTCATAAATGATTGTATGAAATCTATTTTGAATCCTTTTGTCCTTCAAAAATTCTACAGCTTCTTCAAAATCAGCTCTTCCTGATCTGCTGCAACCAACAAATGTCAATCCTTTTTCCAATATATCGCGCGTATTAACTGGCACTTTAGTTTCTGTAACTCCCATCAATGCTACCATACCTTGTGGATTGATATGTCGTATAATATCGTCAATCGCATAGGCACTTCCTTCACCACCAGCGCATTCAAATGCATGATCGATACGAAAAGTATCGTCCAAATCATCTGCTAGTCGTGTTTCATCTACAAAAGAAAACTGATTCAGCTTATTCATGTTCTTTCCGACCACACAGATGGTGCTCTTTGGAAAGCGATGCTTCAAAATACTGCTTACAACAAATGCCAAACTTCCATCTCCCCACACACCAATTCTCTGCTTATACGTGTGCGATACTTTTGTAAATCGCTCTACTCCGTGCATACCAACACTTACAAACTCTGTTATTGCTGCGATTCGCCCTTCAATTCCTTCATACTTAACTAGACGATCCGGATTTAAATTAACAAATTCTCTCATAAATCCATCTCTACCACTACTCAAAAAGCCACCGCCAGTTCTGTAGTTTTCATAGATTTCCGGATTTCCCTCCTCGCTCAAGATATTCGGAATCATGACTACCTTGTCTCCAACTTCAAATGTGTGAGTCGGATCATAGAGCACCTTTCCACATCCTTCATGGATCAAAGCCATCGGAAGTTTCTTTCTAAGAACTTTGGCATCTCTTTTTCCTTGATAGTACCTCTGATCTGCATGGCAAAGAGCCAAATACTCAGGCTGAACAATCACTTGATTTTTCGCATCTACTTCTTGGTACTTTACAGATATAATTTTAGGACTAATCAATTGATAAATATAATTTAGCATTTTTATCTCCTACAGCATTGCCTGCGCCATTTTCATGTCATCAATAGTTGTAATTTTCATATTTGACACTTCTCCACGCACTAACTTTACCGGCACATCTCTCACTACGCAAATTTTGCATGCGTCCGTCAGTATTGCCTTTTCTTCTTCTGAAAGCTCCTGATATAATTTCTTTAACATACTCATTCTAAATGACTGTGGTGTTTGTCCCTGGAACATCTTCGTTCTGTTCGGTATCTTTGTAATCATTTCCCCGTCTTCAGATACTACAATAGTATCAACTGCACCGATTACCGTATCGCATGCTCCAAATTCAAGTGCCGCGTCAATATTTTCATTCAAAATACGCAAAGTCACAAACGGACGAACCGAATCATGGGTCACAATAATATGAGAGTCATCTTCTCCATGTACCTCTTCAATCTTGTCCACAACATGAAAAATTGTATCGTTTCTGTCTTTCCCACCAGGAACCAAGACAATTTTTTTCTCAGTATGTACATACTTTTGAATCAAATCTTCTGTATATTCCACCCAATCAGGATGTACTCCCACAAATACTTCATCTATCCTATCACACAACAAAAATTTCTCAATTGTATGAATAATGATTGGTTTTTCTCCCAGCATCAAAAACTGTTTCGGTTTGTCAATTCCCATACGTGAGCCTGTGCCACCGGCAAGAATCGCTCCAAAGATCATCTTACACATCCTCCTTACAATAATATATTCCTCTATATTTCTTATAGCCTTCTTTCAAATCCATAAACAACGCATCATGATGCCCTACCCTTTTTTCTTCCGGAGGCATTTGCATATAATCACCAAATGCTATTTTTAAATATGCATCATATCCTATAGGAATCGGCATCTCACCATTCTCAAATGGACGGAAAATTGCTCTGGAAAATGCATCTTTCGGATACCAATTTCTCATATATCCTGGACCCGAACACAACTCAGTAATTCCGTCGCACTGTGAAATATCGTATTTCGTCATCTGTTTTTCTGCAAAACGCCAAATTACATATCTGGCTCGTTTCCACGGCACTATTCCAAGTGCCATCTTCCCTATCATGCTAACCTTCGCCCCATGATTTTCTGGCACAAGCTGTGCACAATAAAGTGAATAAACCAACGCCCAAAAACACTGAATTTTTCTTCTTATTTTTCCCGTAGGATATCCGTCTAATGGCAGAATATCCAATGCCACCCCATGTGTAATATCCAGATCTTTTTGATACGGTTTAATCAACGTAGTCTCACCATCTCGAATTGTCGCAAAAAGATTATGATCCACATGTTGTGCATCTGACTTTTCCAAAACATATTTTGATGCACTCATTTCCTTTTTCCACAACTCGCACATCTTTTCATAATCTTTACGTGGCATAAAAAAATCCAGATCATCGTCCCATGGAATCATGCCTTGATGTCTAATAGTTCCAATACATCCTCCACCACATAAGTAGCAAGTCAATCGATGCTTTTTACAGAATTCCACAAAACAATTTGCCATTTCGATACTCTTCTTCTGCAATTCATCTAATTCTGTCTGCGTTAATCTTTTCATCATAATCTTTCCTTATTTTCTGTATTTCCAAAATGGAAGTTTTATTATTCCTATTAGGCTTCCGATTCCATAGCTCACGTGAAGCATGAAAAATAAAATTGGTAACAAAATCTGATAAATGTTCTTTTCAACTCCTTTTACGGAGAGTAATGCCATCAAAATTGCAACAAACCAATATGCCGCCCACAGCAAGTATGCAAACATTGGATATCCTACCATAGCCAAAAGGCCTGTCAAGATAATTCCGCAAACGAAAAGAAGCGGAACAAAATGATAAATTGATAAACACTTAGGACACGCTTTCAATGTCAATGCAACCCAATATCCATTGCCATATTTTTGTTTTAGCATTCCTTTTAACGAATTTCTACTATGCTGGTAAGATATAATATCTGGGGAATAACATATGTTGTACCCGGTTTGACGTATACGATAATGTATTTCATTATCTTCCGTGCGCCCCAACTGTTCATTGAAGCCTCCAACTTTTTCAAAGACTTCCCGCTTATAAGCTCCATGGAAAACAGATTTCACATACATTTTTTTATTGCTGCGTCGATAGGAAGCAATACTGCTTCCAAACATTGACTGCTCTGCCAACAAAAGTGTTTCTTTCCAATCGGTACTCTCATCAATAATATTAGGTCGCACCCCGCCCGAAACGAACTCTCCACTTTCAAGCACCTTAACATTCTTACTTATAAAATCATTTGGAATCGCAGCGTGTGCATCAACCCGGACAATAATATCTCCTTTGTAATTAGCAATGGCCACATTCCACCCCGACGCTTGCTTTTTCTTCTTATTTTCTAATATCTGAATTCCGAAATATCCTTGATTTTCATTCTGAAAATCTTCCATAATCTTTCTTGTTCCATCCATTGACATACTATCAATAAGTACAATCTCTGTTTTTTCTCTAGGATAAGTTTGGTTCTTAATGTCTTCCAATAATTGTGGCAACATCTTTTCTTCGTTGTAAGCAACTACACATATTGATACTAACATATATCCTCCATCATTTTAATACTGCTACTACCGTACGAATCATTGTTTTAATATCATTTCCAATACTGAAGTTTTCAATTGCCTTCAAGTTATATTTCATCTTCTCTGGAAGAACTTGAGTAATATATATTTGATCCGCATCACCCGCATTTTCAAGTAATTTTTCCTCATCTTTATATTCAATACTTGTCTCGGATGTCACACCCGCTGGCAAAAGCAGTGTTGCTTTCATCTCATTCGTATAACATTCTACATACTTCACAACTTCCGGTCTAGTTCCAACAAAAGTCATGTCTCCCGTTACAATATTCAACAACTGTGGTAATTCATCCAAACGACATCCTCTTAATACCTTCCCGACTTTTGTCACTCTGGAATCACCTTTTGTTGTCACTTGCGTACCTATCCTCTCAGCATCGTTGACCATCGTTCTAAATTTAAATATTTTAAACTTCTTTCCGTATCTGGTCACTCGAACTTGTCGAAACATAACAGGACCTCTTGAATCCAATTTTATGATAACTGCTAACAGCAGAAATACTGGTGACAAAATCACCAGCATACAAGTAGCTATCACAATATCAAAAATTCTTTTACATGCAAGAGCTATCTTATGCTTTTGCAGTATATCATAATATTTTCTCACTTCTTCCACTTGCATCTCTGCC
This sequence comes from uncultured Coprococcus sp., assembly GCA_964646135.1. GTDB lineage: Bacteria > Bacillota > Clostridia > Lachnospirales > Lachnospiraceae > Allocoprococcus. The sequence goes on from CAZYCT010000008.1 coordinate 5,268, forward strand.
GGAAGTTCATTCCACTTCAACATCTTACACCCTTTACTCTAAACATTCTTTAAATGCACGAATCACATACTGTACTTCTTCATTTGTAAGTTTCGTATGAAGAGGCAAAGTAATCGCATTTTCATATAAAGCATACGCATTAGGATAATCTTTAATTTCAAATCCCATATTCTTATATGCACTCAAAAGAGGTAGTGGCTTATAATGCACATTTGTTCCAACGCCCATTTCTGCCATTTTCTCAATAATTTGATTACACTGTTCTCGATTCTTTCCATTTACTCGTACCAAATACAAGTGACCACTAGATGCAAAATCCTCACCATAATGTTTCAGTACAGTAACTGGAACATCTTTAAGCCCCTCATCATACATTTCAATAATTTCTCTTCTTCTCTTCAAGATTTCCGGATATCTCTGAAGCTGAACCAACCCAATTGCCGCCATAATATCAGTCATATTACACTTATAATATGGAGCCACAATATCATATTCCCATGCACCTAGTCTTGTTTTTGCAAGTGCATCTTTTGATTGTCCATGTAAAGAAAATAGCATGAGTTGTGTATATATATCTTCATCATCGATTCCGTCTATCTTTCTCCACACAAGTGCACCGCCTTCTGCAGTCGTCAAATTCTTCACAGCATGAAATGAAAAACTAGTAAAATCTGCTAATTCCCCACATCGTTTTCCATTTCTTTGTGCTCCAATCGCATGAGCTGCGTCCGCAACAATTGCTATTCGTCCCATTTTCTCTTGAATTTCATTCTTGGCATTAAATAAAGCTTTCTTTTGCTCAACAATCTCATAAATTCTTTCATAATCACATGGTACACCCGCAAGGTCAACTGGAATAATTGCTTTTGTTCGCTCATTAATTGCTGCCGCTACTTTCTCATAATCCATCTCATATGAATCTTCCTTAGTATCAATCAGAACAACCTTGGCTCCAACATGACAAATCACACTGGCAGAAGCAGTATATGTGTATGCGCTTGTTATCACTTCGTCTCCTGGTCCAATTCCTAAAATCCTAAGTGCCATCTCGGCACATGCAGTTGCTGAATTTAAGCACACAGCTCTATTGGTATGACAAAACTCCGCAATCTCCCTTTCAAATTTTTTTGTTTTAGGTCCAGTTGTAATCCATCCACTTTTTAAGGTATCTACAACCTCTGCAATCTCTGCATCCGTAATATCCGGTGGCGAAAATTGAATTTCCATTTTCTGCATCATTTTACTCCTTTACTACTGGTTTTTCATGACTTGCTCTGCCCAACTTGCAAAACTCCTCATAAATACCTTCGTCCCTTCTTTTATCTTCTGGTCGAATATGATAAGTCGGCACAATACTTGACACAATTTCTTTCACATCAAATCGTTCTTCAGCCACAGCTTCCTCTAACCGCTGTAATTCTTCAAAAAAATGTTCCTCATCAAATTCTAATGGTTTACCAATAAAAATCAACTCATTTGAAGTTTTCTGCAATCCTTCTTCTTTTGTCAATAACTCCTCATATAGTTTTTCCCCTGGTCTGAGTCCTGTGTACTTGATTTCCATGTCCACACCAAGAGTATATCCCGATAACTGAATAAGATTCTTCGCAAGATCAGCAATCTTAACTGGTTCTCCCATGTCAAGCACAAAAATCTCACCGCCCTTTGCGAACGCTCCAGCCTGCATAACCAATGAAACCGCTTCTGGAATTGTCATAAAATAGCGAATAATATCCGGATGAGTAACCGTTACTGGTCCACCTTCTGCCATCTGCTTTTTGAACAACGGTATAACACTTCCATTACTTCCAAGTACATTTCCAAAACGTACCGCAACAAATTCTGTTTTTGAATATCTACTAAACATTTGAATGATCATCTCACACATACGCTTCGAAGCACCCATGATATTCGTCGGATTTACCGCTTTATCTGTAGAAATCAACACAAATTTCTTTACACCATACTTGTCTGCGGCACGAGCTGTTTTATACGTGCCAAATACATTATTTTTTATCGCTTCATTAGGACTATCTTCCATAAGTGGCACATGCTTATGAGCAGCCGCATGATATACCACATCTGGACAATACAATTCCATGACACTCTCTATACGTTTTGTATTTCTCACTGAACCAATCAACGTTTCTAAATGCAATTCCGGGTAATTTTTCTTCAGTTCCTGCTGAATATCATAAGCATTATTTTCATAAATATCAAAGATAATCAGACACTTAGGATTATATTTTGCAATCTGTCGGCACAGCTCACTTCCAATTGAACCGCCTCCCCCTGTAACAAGCACTGTTTTGCCCGTGACATAGCCTGCAACGCTGTCCAAATCTATACTAATTGGATCTCTTCCAAGTAAATCCTCTATTGAAACTTCACGAAGTTTCGAAACACTCACCTCTTCTGTAATCAATTGGTACATTCCTGGCAATGCCTTCATCTTGCACTTAGTCTGATTGCAAATTCTCAAGATATCCCTGGTTGTCTTTGTGTCAGCCGATGGAATTGCCAAAATAATTTCTTCTATCTTATACTTCTTAGCACTTTCTATAATCTGATTTCGATCTCCAACAATTGGTATTCCGTGAATATATTTATTCTTCTTTGATGGATTATCATCAATCACACAACATACTTTTCTTCTCAAATGCTTGCTAAATTTTAATTCCTGTATGATCACACTACCTGCTTCACCAGCACCGATTACCATAGTATTCTTCACATTACTATACCGCACTGTTTTCACTTTTTGCTTAAGCATATGGTAAATCCGATAAGAAAATCTGGTCACTGTCATTGTCATAACAGAAAAAATGAAGTTAAACAAATAATAACTTCTCGGAACTTCCAATCGTAACATGGTCATTCCAAATGTCTGAAATACTGTCGTCAAAATTCCTGTACAAAAAATGAGCATAAACTCATGTATTCCCGCAAAAGACCACACACTACGATACAATTTCATCACAACAAAGACAACTAATGTTGTAATAATATTAATCACCATATAAGACTGTATACTTTCTATATATCTATACGGTATCCATGAATAGTGAAATTCATACCTTACAATCAATGATAAATATGCATTTAAAATTATAGAAATTATATCTACTATAGCCAACAGAAACATCCTTGTTCTGGAACTGCGCAAATTAATAATGTCTTTCATACTCTTCTCCTTCAACGTAAAAAATGTTACAATTTTTTTACATACCTATTATAATATCAAATTTGTATTATTTGTACAACCCATATTCCCAAATTTATGCATTTTCACAAATTTTCCACAGCCTTCTACATACAAAAAAACTCATTCAAAGCCACGCTTTGAGTGAGTTTTTTTTTACAAATATCTTCTTACAGCCACAATCTGTGTTTCTTTATCAATACGTTCATAATAATCTACATCGTGAATAACTGTACCAACGCGATTATTCAACGCATGCATCAATTTTCCATCACCCAGATATAACGCCGCATGTCCTATCTTTCCTGTTGTCGTATTATAATAACACAACACATCTCCCGGCTGCCACTGACTCATATCAAACGGATTAATTGCTTTTCCCCCCTGTGCCTGAGACGCTGCACTCCTAGGAATTGACACCCCAAGATAACTAAGCGCCCACTGAGTAAAACCACTGCAATCCCACCCAGTAGATGGATTTGAACCACCCCATTTATAGGGAACATTAATATATTTTTCTTGAATCTCTCTAATTTTAACAATATGAGCTTTTCCAACTATTAATTGACCTATTTTCGTATTTATATCTTGATTATCTACCCGCATATCCACATAAATATCATAAGTTCCTTCTTCTTTTGGTTCCCAGACAACTTTCATCTCTGACGAAAAATCCTGAATTACTCCCCACTGTGACCAGTTATCTTTTGCCCATACAAACTTGTACTCAGCTTCCACACATGTACCCGTCAGCGATGGAGATATTTCGACAGATTCTCCTAAACCTACATAGCGTTTTGAAAAATCAACTCCCACAAATTCATATACACTAAAGTTTGTAACATATGGTTCGTGTACAACACCGCTCTGATCCAAAACATCTATATACAAATAATAATCTCCTGCCTCTTCTGGCGTCCAAACTATTGTCGTCTCATTTCCAAATTCCCTCAAGATTCCCCACTGTTTCCAATCATTTTTCATCCAGACATATTTGAACTGCAATCCATCGGTTTCTCCAGAAACGCGGACTTCTCCAGAAATGGCGCCTCCTTTCGGAATGCAGGCATTATTATCCCACTCTACATTTTCAATCGTCCAACCATCTTCTGTAACCTTGAATGGAACAGCCATGGTTCGAATTTCTCCATCCTCTGATTGAACATCTACATAAAGGTAATATAAACCTTCTTTAGAGGGTGCTTTCCAGTTGCATTTGGCTTCTTCAGAAAATCCCCGAATGACATTCCACTGCGACCAATCTTCTTTAGCCCATACGAATTTATATTTAAAATTCTGTACATAACCGCTCACTATAGGAATGATTTCTATCTCGGCTCCTGGCTGGTACTCTGCGCCTCCAGAAAGCTCAATTTCTTCATACTTCCAAGTATTTTTTGTTATACTATAAGGAATCGTCTTAGTAACTATTTTTCCCGCAGCATCTTTTACATCTACATAAATTGTATATTCACCTTCTGCTTCTGGGTTCCATGCACATATAGGATCTTCGGAAAAGTCTCTTATAACTCCCCATTCTGCCCAATTATTTTTCTCCCATACATACTTGTATTGAAGCTCTGTCTCCCCTTCTGTGTTGGTACAAAACTCAACTGGCAATGCTGCTTTTTCTTGTGGCGACTCTTTATCTGTCACAATACCTTTCACACACCACACATAATCTTCAACTACAAACTGACGAGTATATGTTTCCATGTTTCCTTCCGTGTCTCTTATATCAACATATATTGTATAAGTTCCTTCCGATTTTGGTTTCCATACAGCTGTCTGTTCTGAGCAAAAGTCTCTCACAACTCCCCATTCTGCCCAATTTTCTTTTTCCCAAACATATTTATATTCAAAATTTTTTGCGTTTCCTGTAAGTTCCACTACCAGATTCACATCCGTGTTCGTTTTTTGAATACTTTCAAGCTTCGAGGATATCCCTTCAAACTCATACTGTGCTGGGAGAACATTTACCTGTGTATATTTACTTTCTATACGCCCATCAACATCTTTAACATCTACATATAAACGATATTTTCCTGATGTTTTCGGTTCCCATTTTACTTCCTTTTCCGTGGTAAAATCACAAATGACCCCCCATTCCGCCCAATTATTTTTTTCCCATACGTACTTATATGTCATGCCAGTGGTATCTCCATCTACCACTGGCGAAATCATCATCGGAAGTCCTGTCTGATAATCATCATTTTCACTGATCTTGACTCCTTGAAAATTCCAGCTTGTTTCCTCTGCTATTGCTGTATTATTCAAAAGAAGCAACAATAGAAATAAAAACGGCGCTTTCAATATTTTCTTTTTCATTTTGCTCTCCAACATTCTACGCATATGGATCTGTTGGATCCCATGTTTGCGATAGTGGTATTTTCTCATATACTGGTTTTGTAAATGGTCCTGCAACACTTGAATTGTAAATAACTACTTTAGTCTGTAAACTACAGTTATCATAAATCCATTTTGCATCACCACTGCGAAGTCTGACACACCCAGCTGATGCCCATGTTCCCAGGCGATTGTACTCTTTCGGCCACAACGTGTGATTATCGAAGCTCGTATATGGTGGCGAATGAAACAATACATGACCTGTAATCCTTGTGCAAAACTGTCCATCTGCACCATACAAATGATGCCAACGATACTTGTTCTGTGTATAAAATGTTCCTGTCGGCGTGTCTTTTCCTGGCGAACATGCAAATGCAACTACCGGAATAATATATCCATTACCTCCATCTTTCGCATATACAGTCACACAACTCATTTGCTTATTTACTCTAATCTCATAACTAGGCTGGACTCCGATGATATTTCGCACATCTTCAACTTTTACATTGTCTTGATAAAAAAACTTATAACCATCTTCATAATACCAGCCATTTTTCGCTTTCACCACTTGAATATCAGCACTTTTTGTCTGTATTATTCCATTTAGACGAACATCAATATAGATATTATATGTACCAAGTTCCTCTGGTGGTGTCCATTCCACACTGCTTTCTGGTGAAAAATCTCTAATAATCCCCCACTCTGACCAATTATTTTTTTCCCAGACAAATTTATACTCAGCGCCTTTCACTTGATCAGTAAGATTAGGAGATAATAAGATACTTTTTCCTAATGAAACTTTTGTTGGAAATGCCACCGCATTCAAATATCGATGTGCGACAATTTTTTTTGTCACTGCATCAAAGATTTCTCCCTCTTGATCCATCACATCTACATAAATCGTACAGGTTCCTGCCTTTTTTAAATCAACCACTACAGAATTATTTTCTTCAAAATCTTGAAGAACTTTCCAGTCACTCCAATCATCTCCATACGTTACTACAAATTTATATTTAAGTCCTTCTGAATTTCCCGATGCTTTAACTACAACTTCTGTACTATCTCCAACAAAATATGAGCCTTCTGCTTCTACTTGGATTTCATCTATCTTCCACGGTGCTTCCATCACTTCATACTCTTCTATAAAAGTCTGTATTCTTCCATCTTCATCCTTTACATCCGAATAAATATGATATGTTCCTGCTTCCTTAGGATACCATGTTGCCTTAGGTAAATTCTCAAACTGCCGGATTACCCCCCATTCTTTCCAATTATCTTTTTCCCACACAAACTTATATTGCAGATTTTCAGTTTCTCCCGAAACTTTTGCTTCTAACAAAATATTCCTATACACTTGTTGTGGCTCTCCACCATTAATATTCACACCATCATGTTGCCATATCTGTGTTACTAGCCGATATGGTATGGAAACACTTCTAATTTCTCCATCACGATCTTTCACATCCGCATAGATATGATAAGTACCAGCTCGCTCAGGAGTTTCCCAAACAACCGACGAACTTTCTGCAAAATCCCGAATCACTCCCCATTCTTTCCAGTTATCTTTTTCCCACACATATTTATATTGCAATCCATCTGTATTTCCAGTCACTTGAGCATTCAAACTAATAGTTTCGCCCTTTTTCTGCACCTCTTGCGGCTCAACTGTAATTCCTTCAATATTCCATGTAACGCTTTCTATGACATACTCCATTGTCTTCGTTACAATGTTCGCATCATCATCCTTTACATCAACATAAATTGTGTAGGTTCCAGCTTCTTTTGGATACCAATCTGCTGACTGTTCTACACCAAAGTCTTTGATTATTCCCCAAGATTTCCAATTATCTTTTTCCCACACATATTTATACTGTAACGTATCTGTCTCTCCAGAAACATTTGCAGTAACCTTGATAGGTACCGTATATTTTTCTTGCGGAGAAGGCAAATCTGTCTCAATATCCTCATAACTCCAAATATTTGTTCTTATCTTGTAATCGCAAATTTGAGTGGATATCTCTCCTTCTTCATCTTTTACATCTATGTAAATTTTATAATCACCGACCGCATCAAAAATCCACTGGACGCTTGTCGCATCTGAAAAATCTTTGATTACACCCCATGAGTTCCAATTGTCTTTTTCCCAGACATATTTGTATTGCAATCCCTGTATCCCTTCATTTTCGTTTACATGAATTTCTACAATTTCACCCGGATGCTGAACATTTTCTGGGAATATTTGAATATTTTCCTTTTCACTAGAAATTGTTCTCGTTTGCTCCTCCGCATTTACGGATATTGTTCCTAAAAGCAGACATAAAGCCAGAACAACACTAATCATTCTTTCTTTTTTCATATTATCTTCTCTATTTCACCTCATAATAAATCCATTTTGATTCAATCTGGTTTGTCTTATTATTTTTAATATCTACATATAAACGATACTTTCCTGGTTCAGTCGGAGTCCATGTTGCCATTTGCCTCTCCGAAAAAGCTTGGACAACCCCCCACGACTTCCAGTTATCTTTTTCCCAGACATACTTGTATTCTAATTCTTTACTGTGTTTAATCCCATCAATAGAAATCGTTACTTCGGTGTTTACATATCCCTCTTGAAGTGGTCTTGTCTCTATAATCCAATCCTCAATTGCATAAGGCATGATATATGTAACGCTTTTACCCGATTTATCAAAAACATCTAAATAAAGATTATATTCCCCCGTTTCAGATGGTTTCCATGTAGTCTTGGAATTTACGCTTCGCTGCTGAATCACGCCCCACGACTTCCAGTTATCTTTTTCCCAGACAAACTTGTACTCTAGACCACTCTTATTTCCTACAATTCTAGCTGCAATTTCAATCTGAGCAAACGGAATTTGTGGACTTTCCAAGTCAAAATTCATTCCTGCAATGTTCCATGTTCCCCAGTTCACCTGAAAATCTACATGTCTGGTCACCGTCTCAGTAGTATTCTTCGCTCTCACATCTACATAAATCTGATATTCTCCAGCTTCATCCGGTGTCCACACACAGTTCGTGGCTTCTGAAAAGTTTTGAATCACGCCCCATGATTCCCAATTATCTTTTTCCCACACATATTTGTATTCAAGATTCTCTGTATTTCCTTCTAAAACTGGTGTAATTGTAACCCCAATACCAACTTCCTGTGGTGAATTTTGATTAAGTACAACATTATCAAATAAAATATTTCTTTTTTCTACCACATACTGCATAAAAACTGTATATTTTTCTCCGCTTTCATCCTGCACATCTACATATATATGATATACACCAGCCTCTTCTGGTATCCATTGAGCTGTCTTCTTTGATGAAAAGTCTTGAATCACATTCCACGATTTCCAATTATCCTTTTCCCATACAAACTTGTACTCTAAATTGGCATTCGCATTATCTACATCTGCTGATATTGTGATTGCACTTCCACTTTCACCTTTTTCTCTATCAAAGAGGATTCCCTTTAAACTCCATGTCTTTTCTACCACTTCATACTCAATCGTTCTAGTTACTTTGTAACCGTCTTGATCCTCCACATCTACATACAATGTATAAGTACCCGTTTCTTTTGGCACCCATGTTGCTGTATTCTTGGTAGACATTTCTGCAATAATGTCCCAGTTTTCCCACGAACCTTTCTTCCATACAAACTTATACTGCAAACCGCTCTGATAACCAATAATCTGTGGTGTGATTTTTATCACTGTATTAACTTTTTGTGGCGATGATTTGTTGGTCATTATTGTAGTAAATCCCCAATTCTTAATCTCGTAATCAATAATAACCGTTTGCTTTTTTCCAGAAGAATCACGTACATCCATATATATACTATATTCACCACCTTCCTCTGGTATCCACGTTGCAGTATCGTCTGATGAAAAGTCTTGAATCACTCCCCACGATTTCCAATTATCTTTTTCCCAAACAAATTTATACTGCAAATCTGCATTTTTTTGTTCTACCTGCGCAACAAAATTTATTTCTGTCTGAAGCAGTTGTGGTGCTTCTAAATCGGTCTTAATTGTCAAAGCATTCCATACGCCATTATTACCAATATTCCTGCCACAATTAACTTTGGTGATATAATCCTTACTTACAAATGCATACATATCGGAAAAACTATAAATTCCGCTAGTGCTAACTATTTCTGTTCTTCCTTCATTCAGCACTCCATCACACTGAATTTTATAAAATCCATTTTCTTCGCCTATTATAGCAAACGCATGTGCCGACTGTTTTCCTGTAGTGTATAGTTTCGTTGACGAAGCGCTCGCATCTCTGCGCACATTTAACATTGTATGTTCGTAATTCTGCACATCTTTAATACCTATTGTATATGTATCCGCATCTTGATTTCCGTTTTCATAATCCAAAATCCACGCTATATTGGCAGCCTTTTCTCCCCAATACGGATCTGAAGCATATTTTACATTTGCTCCGCTAGCTTTATTTCCTAAAAAACCTCCATAATACTTCCAATTATTCGGATTTGCATATTGCTTTGACATATATGTCTCCATAAAATCTTTAACACATACTTTTACATCCGCATAATAATTCGCTGACTGATTTGGCGCAGAGTCCACTGCATTTAATCCAAATAAATTATTTTTATTTTGAGCAATATTACTCATTCCCCAATTACTTTCATTGGCCGCTACACCAACAGACAACAGCGCATTGATTCCATAAAGGTTCTGATTATCTATAAAAGTTTTCCCTAAGTCTCTCATCTTTGAAGAAGAATCTGCCCGATTATTAAGAATTGTATTCAGTTGTGAGTCTGTATAATTAGTCTGACTTCTGAATGGAAGAAACTGAAAATAATTAAAATACGGAGAACTTGGATTCACAGAATGTTCTCTTGTATTATTATTGTAATCCTCACTCATCACGTAATAATCTGTATAAAAATAATGACCGTCGTAACTATAATACTGAACATCTGTAGATAAATATGACGGTGCTACTCCCTGGTTCAAAGTACTTCCGTAATAATTTGATGTAAGATTAGTTGCTATTTTATGTAGAAGTCGTCCATTAGATACAACATAATGACTGAGCACCTTTGCAGCTGAATAGTTCACCACTTCTACCTCACTCGCTTCTACCTCTCCTATTATGCCCGAAAGCATAAATTTTACTTTTGTTCCAGACATTCCTAAATACGCCGCATCCGCACCATATGCACCACACACATAGCCACTTTCTCCGGTACCCGCTTCTTTATACTCCGTAATTACTGCACCTTTTGTGTTAAAATTCACAACCTGTACTTCTTCTGCATACATCTGAATTCTAGAAGTATTGACATAACCACTTGATGAATCTACATCATACACATTTCCAAATTCATCCATGCCAGTTATGGTTTCTGGCAGTCCATGATTTAATTCATCTTCTGCATTGACTGACATTATTCCTATTCCTAAGGTTACTATCAAGGACAAGACAACTTTTAAAATTTCCTTCTTTCTAAACATCCAATAACTCCCTTTTCCATATCAATGGTTTCTTTTTGCTCTTTTTCATACTTACATATTTCCTTTCATTAGTATTCCCCTGCATTTACAAGTGCTTTTATTGCCTTTACCACACTTTCTTTATCCTCTTTATAAGTAACACCAAACCATTTGTCTTTAGACTCTAACACCTTCACTTGAACTTTTCCTTTTTTCAAAAGATCACCGATAATGGTCGGAAGCAAATATTCTGTTTTTAAATCTTCTGCATCAAGTTCATTAAGGAATGTATCAAATCCAGACTCCAGAATCTGGAAAAAGTCTGACGTCAGTCCCCACATATTCATAGAGACCGGAGAATTGATATCAATATCACACTCTTCTTCACCAGAAACCACTTTCGCTCCTGTCTGCGTCTTTACAATATTCTTGGTCTCTACGATTTCTTTCAACATATGATGTTCATCAACCTGGCACACCCCTCGTGTAACACCACCATTTTCGCTCAATGTATTTTCCAGCACAAATCCTACCATGCTGACATTCATCTTGTCATCGTTGCAAGATTTTTCTTTTGTGAGTTCACGAAATGCTTCTATGTATGCATTCTTTCCATAATAGTCATCCGCATTGATTACCAGGAATGGTTCGTTTACAAGATTCTTGCAACACAAGATTGCCTGTCCAGTTCCCCATGGCTTTGTTCGCTCTTTGAATCTTTCCTTATATTGCTCTGGTATATCATCCAGTTCTTGATACGCATATGCCACATCGACAAGCTTCTCAATACGATTGCCGATTATTTCTTTGAAATCTTTTTCCAAATCCTTTCTGATTACAAAGACAACTCTGTCAAATCCAGCCGCCACAGCATCTTTGATTGAGTAATCCATGATGATTTCACCATTTGGTCCTACTGGTTCCAACTGTTTGATTCCACCACCAAAGCGGCTTCCAATTCCCGCTGCCATTACAACTAATGTTGCTTTACCCATTTGTATAACCTCTTTTCTTTCTCTCTGGCATTTAACCAAGTTCTTTTCTAACACATTTCAGCGCTTCATCCACTACATGATGCATATCAAAATACTTGTACATTCCCAATCTTCCACCGAAAATTACTCGCTCTTCTTTTTCTGCAAGTTCTCTATATCTTGCATATAATTCATTGTTCTTTGCATCATTCATCGGATAGTAAGGTTCATCTCCTCGTTTCCAGATTGCTGGATACTCTTTGGTTATAATCGTCTTAGGATTTACCTTTTCTGCCTGACAACCAAATTCAAAGTGTTTATGCTCAATGATTCTTGTATATGGAATCTCATACTCTGTATAGTTCACAACAGCGTTTCCTTGATAATTCTCACAATCCAATTCTTCTGTCTCGAATCGAAGACTTCTATATTCCAATTCTCCAAAGCAATAATTATAATACTCATCAATCATTCCTGTAAAAATGATTTTATCTGCACATTTTTCCAACGCTTCTCGCTGTTCAAAGAAATCTGTATGAAGTCTTACCTCAACGCCTTCTAACATCTTCTCCACAATCTGTGTATAGCCACCAACTGGAATTCCTTGGTACTTATCGTTAAAATAATTGTTATCATATACAAAACGTACCGGAAGTCTCTTGATGATAAATGCCGGCAATTCTGTCGCTCGTCTTCCCCACTGTTTTTCGGTATATCCTTTTACCAGTTTCTCATAAATATCTCTTCCAACCAGCGAAATAGCCTGTTCCTCCAAGTTTGTCGGCTCTGTGATTCCCGCCTCGCGAATCTGTTCTTCAATCTTTGCCTTTGCTTCCTGTGGAGTTGTAATATTCCACATTTTGCTAAATGTATTCATATTGAATGGCATATTGTAAAGTTCATCTTTATATCTTGCCACTGGCGAGTTGGTATAACGGTTAAATTCAGCAAACTGCTGCACATAATCCCAAACTTCTTTATTGCTTGTATGGAAAATATGCGCCCCATACTGATGTACTTGAATTCCTTCTATTTCTTTTGTATATATATTTCCTGCCACATGATTTCTTTTATCCACAACCAGAACATTCTTTCCAGCTTTCTTCGCCTCATGAGCAAAAATCGCTCCAAAAAGTCCCGCTCCCACAATCAAATAATCATACATTCCAATTTCCACCTCCATATATGTATACTCCATTTAATTATACCGTATATTGTTTTCTTTTCCAATCTTTTTTTCATCCACTTACTCCGCATATAAAAGAAAAGTAGTGCCGCAGAATCATTGATTCCACAACACTACTTTTTCTAATCACAATTTCCTTTTTCAAACATTTCCCCTATTGCTTTTAAAGCGGCTTTCTCATCCTGCCCTTCGCAGATGATTTCTATCTCATCTCCTGCATTCGCGCACATAGAAAGCATGCTGAGTACACTTTTTGCATTTCCCTCAATATTGTTATGTTTAAATGTAACACTACTTTCATACTTCAAAACTTTTCGACAAAATTCATCTGTATTCTTAAAAACCCCATCTGTAAAATCACGCACACATATCTTCTTACTGACCATAACATTTCCCTCACATTACTCTTCCGCCAACGTAACCTCCAGCATTATCTGCTGATCTAGTACTATGTCCTTCGGCAATACTACTTGCACTGGCACGGTATATGTCCCTGCTGCCTTCAGCCCTGCCAGATCAATGGACACACTGCCCTGATCCAATTCTGCCATAGCTTCAAGCTCTGCTTCCGCCCCCGTCACTGCAATGGCAATATTTCCAGTTGTTCCGTATGATATTTTAAATCCACTTGGCGCACTCAGCACGTAGATTGACGCAACTGGGAACTCAAAAACCCTCGTTCCAGCTTTTGCGACACTGATTTTCACTACCATTGGAACCCCTGTTGTCTCATCTACAACACTAAATCCAATTGGAATATAGTCCAAAATATCCACAGTCCGCTCTATTGTTTCTGATAAATTTGTTTCGCGCAGTGCTTCTGCCGGAACCTTAATCTTATCAATAGACGCCAACTCCAGCGGGTCTCCAACAATCTCTACCACTTCTGGCTCCACCGTGACATTTTCAAGTACATACCCTTCTGCTACCTGTATACCAGATGTATCGAACACAACTTTTACTTCTTTTGTCTTCAAAAGATTAATGTGTACTTTTAGTTCTTCTTCTAAACTGTACTCCATTCTCGTCAGATCCAGTGCCTTTCCATTGCCGTCATAGACCACCAACTCGGCAGGAAGGTCTGCATCCTTCGAATGTCCATCTATCTCTACTCTCGCAGCCACTTTACTGATAATAGAAATCAACGATTCCGGTCCACTGATTTCAATTGTTTCTGGAATCGCATCCACACCACCTAGGACATATCCTGTTCGAAGCATACCTATAGTCTCAACCGTAATAGGAAATGTCTTCGTCTTATTTGCCTCAATTTTAATCTCAATATTGCTAGGAATTGCAACGGCTTCACAGGAGTAACTGACCGCAGTCCTATCGACTGTAACATCGATTGGAATCAAAGAATTACTTTTGGTGTCCAGGTTTTTCATATCTGCACTTGCAAAGATCTGCGATGCCCTCAGTCCATCCATATCGGAGCGCTTTCCTCTAACTTCTACTGTCACAGAATCCGTTAAGACCTGATATGTATTTCCACGGTTCGTAATGATTTCTGCATGTTCAATTGTAACAGGAATTCCGCTGAATTTCTTAGTGGTAACCGGATCTTGAATATTTACAACCACCAGCCAGAGCAGAAAAGAAAACCCAAGTGCAAGCACTTTAAGCGTCCAGTTTTTAGTCAGTGCTTCCTTCATTTTTCCTCCACCCTTTCCATATTTTCTTAATCTTCGCCACCTCGACCTCTTTGTTCTGCAAAGCATTCATACGAACTTTCAAATACTCCGGTGTCACATTTCTGGCGAGCTGACCATTCTGTGCGATAGACACATGACCTGTTTCTTCTGAAACTACAATAATCATAGCATCGCTCACTTCACTCATTCCTATCGCCGCACGATGTCTAGTTCCAAGATCTTTGCTGATCTTCATGTTATCTGTCAATGGAAGATAACAGGTTGCTGACACAATTCGGTTGCCTCGAATGATAATCGCTCCATCATGAAGCGGTGTATTATGTTCAAAAATATTAATTAAAATCTGTTTTGAGACCAGACAATCAAGCGCAATTCCAGTCCTCTCATACTCTGTAAGCATGGTCTCTTGTTCTACTACAATAAGGGCTCCTGTTTTCACCGCTCCCATATCAAACGAAGCACTTACGATTCCATCTATCGTGTCATCAGAGAAGCGAATGTTCTCTTTTTTATCAAACACAACCGCACTGGACCAAAATTGCTTTTCGCCCAATCGCTCCAAGGCTCTTCGCAGTTCTGGCTGAAAAATAACGACAACTGCCGTTCCCATGACAGGTATCATATTTTCTGCGATCCATAAAATGGTGTGCATATCAAGGATATATGCAACCAGAATAAAACCAGTGAGTCCAAGAAGTCCTTTCAATAGCATCCATGCCTTGGTATTCTTAATCCACAAAATAATCTGATAGATCAAATATGCAATAATAATAATCTCAAGAATATCTGTAACTCTCACTTTTGGGAAATACATTGTTCCCGCCAGAGAGTTTCGGAAAAACTGCTGAAATGCAGAAAACATCTCTGCACCTCCTTTTCAAAATAATTTACTCTACTTTCCTTCACCTAGTTCTCTATCTATGATATTCTGAATCTCAAGTTCTTCTTTCAGACTTTTTTCTAAAAGAATCTGCTCTGTATCCCTCATCTGACTTTCACGTTTTCTTCTAGTCCCTTTTTCATCGCTTTTCTCACTGATGTGTTTCACAACCTTATCTGGTGTAGAAATCATCACTTTTGGCACTGCTTTTACATAATAATAATATTCGTCATCTTCAAACTGCATCGTCTCCGTTCTCGAATAATCTACATTAAATACAAAAAACTGTACTATCACACCTGCCAATGCTGCAATCACATTGCCTACAAGCACACTTCCATATGCAACATGTACATGTGCCACTGCTGAACCACATATAATCATGATAAGATTCGTCACAGTGCCTGCTGCTATTGCAATGAACCACGCATACTCAATGGAAAGTCTACGAACTGCATAAACCACAAAAATACACACTGCCGCAGCAACACATGCTACCCACATTTCTTTGTTTAGGAAAACAGATTTGATAAACAATGTAATTTCACCTGTGATTCCACCTGCACTTGCCACTGCTGCTGCAGAAGTTTTCAAAAAGTTAATCATGTAATGAACAATTGTTCCAAAGATAACCGGAACCGCAATTACAGGTCCAAACAACAGCCCACACACAATTGCGACCGTATACGGTATATGCAGCATATATGCGATCGGTGTGATAAGCAGAAGAATGGCTCTTTTCGGTGTGAATTGGCAATAAAATGCAAACATAATAAAAAAGACCACCACACTGACTGCCATAATTCCAAGCGAAATTTCATACATATGCAGCAACAAGATTCCACCTGCCGCAAAAACAGAACAAATCGGTGGAAGCAATGTACACACCACTGCCAGCCCCAAAGAAACAATTGGTGAGGCAACAATATCCATCACTCCGACGTTCTTATTAAGCATTAAAAATGCAACCAATGCAAAAAGGAATTGAGCCGCCTTATCTATATAAATGGAATGTCTTGCATACATTTTCTGCATTTTTTCTCTCCACACTAACATTTCACTCATTATCGTCTCTCCTTTTCATACATCTTATTTAATCTCGTCAAATTATGATTGAACTTCTTCAGTCTTTCTCGCGCATCACTGTATTTCTTCTTATAAAAGGTACTTGCTCCAATTACATAGAACAACACGATACAGAGATACATTCCCACTACACCAATCATACTAATAACAATAAAATCTACAGAGATTTTCTGCAAAATCTCGTCCAGGAATATACTTGCTGCAAGTACAACAACCAATGCATACGCTAGCGTCACCCATATGACAGAAATCAATGTTTTATAGCTGACATAGTCTCGCTTATAATATGCATTTATTTTTAAATCTTCATCACCTTGTTTTTTCTCATACATAGCCATTCTCGTCATGACCTTGATTCGATTTTCATTCAACATACAGCACCTCTAGCTATTTATTCTTATATTTATGCACTATTTTCAGTATAGCAAATATCAGTACCCTTGTCCAATACTAACCGTTAAAAAAAATACCTTTCCTACACCACTTGCCTTCAAGGCTTTTGCCGCTTCATTGATGGTGCTTCCAGTTGTGTATATATCATCTATTAAAACTACATTTTCTGCACTGATAACGTGTGTCACTGCAAATGCATTCCTTATATTTTTTTTACGTTCTTTATCATTACACAGCTTTTGTGGTTTGGTCTTCTTCACCCTCACTAAGGAACGAGCGTCTACCGCAATCTTTGTATATTCCCCCAAATATTTCGCTATGACCTCTGCCTGATTGTATCCTCGTTTTCTCTGCCTGCTTTTATGAAGTGGGATTGGAATAATCACTGTAACATTCTTCCTTTTTAAAAAATCACCATAACTTTTCGCAAGTTCTTTCGCAAAAATCTCTCCATAAATTCTTCGATTTTTGTATTTTAAAGCATAAATGGACTCGCTGACTGCCTTTTGATGAACCCAAAGATTTTTTCCACTTTCAAAATACTGACCGCCTTTTTGGCAATCATAGCAATACTCTTCTGTATCTTTTCGAATCGGTTTCCCACACTTCATACATCGCGGCTCCTGTATTAATGGATACTTCTCCCGACATTTCCTGCAGATTCCATCTGACAATTGTCCGCACAGCGGACATTTCAATGGATAAAAAAATTGCAATATTTTATCCAATACCTTTGTGATTTTTTTCATTCTTACTGGGTTTGATTCTCACACTAACTACATACAAAATTCTTTGATTCGTTCATCTAAACTGGTATTTCGATTTTGTTCGTTCGTATTTTCGATCATCTGCTGAAAAGTGACATCACTGCCGACTATGGTGACACAATTCTTCGCTCTTGTAATCGCCGTGTAAAGCAAATTTCTGTGAAAAAGCTGCCTTGGTCCAGAAAGCAGCGGAATTACAACTGCCGGATACTCGCTTCCCTGTGATTTATGTATCGTGATTGCATAGGCATGTTCCAGTTCTTCCAGCAATTCATACGAGTATTTCACTCTTCTTTTCTCGTCATATTCGACTTCCACAGTCTCTGTATAAGTATTGATGGACACAATGATTCCCATATCGCCATTAAAAACACCCATTCCTTTATCGACCACAAGACCATATTTTGTAGCGATTTCCCACTCTAATTGATAATTATTTTTGATCTGCATGACCTTATCGCCCACTCGAAAAATCTTGCTGCCAAATTCTTTTTCCGCCTTTTTAGGACTCGCTGGATTTAAATAGTGCTGGAGAATACCATTCAGACGCTCTACTCCCAAAGCTCCCTTTCGCATGGGCGTAAGTACCTGTATATCATACGGCCCTGCGTTGACATATTTTGGCAATTTCTTTTGAATCAAAGTAAGCAGTACGCTGATGATCACATTTGGATCCTCTCTTTTTAAGAAAAAGAAATCTTTGCTCTTATTATCCAGAACTACTGTTTCTCCCTTATTGATCTTATGTGCATTCATGACAATATCGCTCTCTTGTGCCTGACGAAAGATTTTCGTCAATTCCACCTTGGCGAAACACTCCGATTTTATAATGTCTTTCAGTATACTGCCTGCTCCCACTGATGGAAGCTGATTACCATCTCCGACCAAAATCAGTCTTGTTCCTGGCATCACAGCACGCAAAAGAGACTGCATCAACAGTAAATCCACCATAGACATTTCATCTATAATTATCGCATCTGCCTCTAAAGGATTTTCCTCATTGCGCAAAAATCCACTTCTCGCATTCTCATCTTCTGGATTACCACTTACTTCCAGCAAGCGGTGAATGGTCTGTGCTTCATATCCAGTCGCTTCTGTCATTCGTTTCGCGGCTCGTCCCGTCGGCGCAGCCAGCAAAAAGTCCATGTGCTCTTTTTCAAAATAGTGGATCATGGAATTAATCGTGGTTGTTTTCCCCGTACCGGGACCTCCTGTTAAAATCATAACTCCATGTTGCACCGCAGTCTTAACGGCAAGTCTTTGCATATCGTCCAGCTTAACATTCGTATGTTTTTCTATCTCCACAATGCGATGTTCCATCACCACATCTGCCTCTTCATAATGCAAGTTCAAATCATGTAACATTTTTGCCGTATTTAATTCTGCATAATAAAAATGAGAGGTGTATACCCTAACACCGTCAGTCCCTTCTTTCACGACTACCTTGCGCTCCATAGCCAGATCCATGAGATACTTTTCCATATCCACAATTTCCACTTCCAGCACACGCGATGCCCGCTGAAGCAATGCTTCTCGCAGTAAATAAATATGTCCTTCTGAAATGCTTTGCTGCAGCGTGTAGAGGATTCCACTGCGAATTCTAAAATCAGAATAGGTGTGAATTCCAATATGCATTGCAATCTCATCTGCAGTCTTGAACCCAATTCCTTGAATATGATCTGTCATCTGATAGGGATTTTCTTCCAATACTTTATAGATATTCCGACCATAATACTGATAAATCTTAGCTGCCAAAGTTGTCGTAATACCATATTTTTGAAGATAGATCATCGCTTCTCGCATGTCTCTTTTGCCTTCTACTTGTTCAGCGATTTCTCTGGCTTTCTTTTCGCTGATCCCCTTGATTTCTGCGAGACGTTCTGGTTCCTCCTCAATGATGCGGAAGGTATCTTCTTTGAATTTTTTTACAATTCTTCCCGCCAGAGCCGCTCCAATACCTTTGATTGCGCCAGAACCCAAATATTTTTCAATCGACATCAAATCTTCTGGAGTTTTCACCTCATAAGTACTGATCTTTAACTGCATACCATACACATTATGCATCGTATACTCCCCAGTAACTTCCACCAGTTCGCCTTCAGAAATATAGTGTAGATTTCCCACACAGGTTACTTCTCCATCATCATTATTCAAATGAAATACTGTGTAACCGTTGTCTTCATTTCTGAAAACAATATGCTCCACATATCCTTTTACTGTCTCCATCTTTTTTCTCCAAAAAAGGCTGTCTCTTGCGAAACAGCCTTCGATTATATGTTCTTATTAAAAATCTTTTCTGCCATTCATAAATTCTACAAACTGACCAGTTCCGATTGCAACTACTTTCATCGGTTCTTCCGCTGTCATCGTATTGATTCCAGTCTTCTCCTCAATCAGCTGTTCCAATCCGCGAAGCATTGCCCCACCTCCAGTGAGTACAATTCCTCGATCGAGAATATCTGCTGAGAGTTCCGGTGGTGTCCGCTCCAGAACTGCAATGACTGCTTCTACAATCTGACTTGTAGTCTCGCGCAGCGCTTCTTCTGTCTCTGATGCTGTCACTGTCACAGTCTTCGGAAGTCCAGTCACAAGATTACGTCCACGAACTACCATTGTCTCCTCTTCTACAAGTGGATAAGTTGTCCCAATCTTAATCTTGATATCCTCTGCCGTGCGCTCTCCAATCAGCAAATTGTGCTTCTTGCGCATAAAGCGAACAATTGCCTCATCGAAATCATCTCCCGCTACTTTCAGCGACGTGTTCACAACTGTTCCACCCAGAGAAATAACTGCAATATCAGAAGTTCCGCCTCCGATATCCACAATCATGTTACCGTAAGGCTTCGTAATATCGATTCCCGCACCGATTGCCGCTGCCACAGGTTCTTCAATCAGATGTACTTCCCTTGCTCCAGCTGCATATGCAGCCTCTTCAACAGCCTTCTTCTCCACTTCGGTCACGCCACTTGGAACGCAGACACTGATGTTCGGCTTCTTAAACGTACGTCTGCCGATTGCCTTCTGCACAAAATACTTGATCATCTTCTCTGTCACCACGTAATCAGAGATCACACCTTGTCGAAGCGGTCTGACCGCCACAATATTGCCCGGTGTTCTTCCTAGCATCAAGCGCGCCTCCTCGCCAATTGCCTTTATGACATTGGTGTCTCTATCATACGCAACCACAGTTGGCTCTTTTAATACAACGCCTTTCCCCTTCACATACACCAGAGTACTCGCCGTTCCCAAATCAATACCTATATCAATTGATGCCATCGCATCCTCCCCCTTTCAATTTATTATTTATACCCTTATCTTTTTGTTCAAATACCCATTTGCATACAAATGCATAGTTCATTATAATAAAAAAAATCTGAAATGGAAAGTCCTTTTTTGCAATTTAGATATTCTTAAGTTTTGCTCTTTGTAACATAATGTCGATATATTTTCCAGTATAAGATTCCGGACATTTCACGATTTCTTCCGGTGTTCCCTTCGCAACGACAGTTCCTCCTCTATCCCCGCCTTCTGGTCCGATATCAATAATATAATCTGCTGTCTTAATCACATCCAAATTGTGTTCAATCACAATAACCGTATTTCCATCGTTCGTCAGTCTTCGGAGGATTTCTGTCAATTTATGCACATCCTCAAAATGAAGTCCCGTAGTTGGCTCGTCCAAAATGTAAACTGTCTTTCCTGTTCCTCTTCTACTAAGCTCTGTGGCAAGTTTAATTCTCTGCGCTTCTCCCCCTGACAACGTCGTAGACGGCTGACCCAACTTAATATAAGAAAGTCCCACATCATTTAGGGTCTCCATCTTTCTGCGGATACTCGGAACATTTTCAAAGAAATGCAGTGCTTCTTCCACGGTCATATCTAACACATCAAAAATGCTTTTCCCTTTATATTTCACTTCTAATGTTTCCCTGTTGTAGCGCTTACCGCCGCACACCTCGCATGGGACATAGACATCTGGTAGGAAATGCATCTCAATCTTTAAGATACCGTCTCCTGCACAAGCCTCACACCGACCGCCCTTCACATTAAAACTAAATCGTCCTTTCTTATATCCCTTTGCCTTTGCATCTGCTGTAGCTGCAAACAAATCTCGAATCAAGTCAAAAACACCTGTATAGGTTGCTGGGTTCGAACGCGGAGTTCTTCCAATTGGAGACTGGTCAATAGCAATGACCTTATCTAATTGCTCCAACCCTTCTATTCTTTTGCATTTCCCCGGAATCGTTCTTGCACGATTCAACTTCTTTGCCAAAGTCTTATAGAGGATTTCATTGACCAATGAGCTCTTTCCTGATCCTGACACTCCAGTCACACAAGTCATTACCCCAAGTGGAAAAGACACATCAATATTCTTCAAGTTATTTTCCGCAGCACCCACTACTTTGATCCATCCGGTTGGATCCTTTCGAATTTCCGGAACTGGTATAAATTTTCTTCCACTTAAATAGGCACCTGTGAGAGACTCTTCTACCTGCATAATCTCTTCTGCAGTTCCCTTCGCCACAATTTGACCGCCGTGTTCTCCGGCTCCCGGTCCTATATCAACAATAAAATCTGCTTCCCGCATGGTATCCTCATCGTGTTCTACAACAATCAAGGTATTTCCAAGATCGCGAAGATGCTTTAAGGTCGCCAGCAATTTATCGTTGTCGCGCTGGTGCAGTCCAATACTCGGTTCATCCAGGATATATGCCACACCTACAAGACCAGAACCAATCTGCGTCGCAAGACGGATTCTCTGTGCCTCTCCGCCCGACAAGCTTCCTGTTGCACGGGAAAGAGTAAGATATTCCAGACCAACATCCAACAGAAACTGTAGGCGTGCTTTGATTTCTTTCATGATCTGCCCTGCAATCATTTCCTGTGTCTTCGTCAATGTCAAGGTGTCAAGAAATTTCTTCAATTCCACAATAGAACAGGATGTGATCTCATGAATATTTTTCCCGCCAACGGTCACCGCAAGGGCTGACTGCTTTAATCTCTGTCCCTTACACTCTTTACACGGTGTAATCTGCATAAATGTCTCATACTCTGCTTTCATAACATCCGAACTGGTCTCGCGGTATTTTCGCTCTACATTTCTAATAAGACCTTCAAATGCAACATCATAAATGCCGACGCCTCTTTGACCTTTATAATGTACTTTTACCTCTTTTCCATTCGTTCCATAGATTAAAATATCATGAATTTCCTTTGGATATTGTTCAAAAGGAGTGTCAAGATCAAATCCATACTCTTCACACAGTGCCTCCAAAATAGCGTGCGTAAAGCTGGACTTATCTGTGCAGGACTGCCATCCCATCACTGCAATTGCCCCATCATTGATGCTCAAAGTTTTATCTGGAATCATGAGCTCTTCATCAAATTCCATCTTATACCCCAACCCAAAACACTCAGGGCAGGCACCAAATGGATTATTGAAAGAAAAGCTTCTCGGTTCAATCTCTTCTATACTAATGCCACAGTCCGGGCAGGCAAAACTCTGGCTAAAATTCAGTTCCTCTTTTCCCACAACATCTACAATCAAAAGCCCCTCTGACAAATTTAACACGCTTTCAATGGAGCTCGTCAATCTCTTCTCAATCCCTGGTCTTACAACCAGACGATCCACAATAATCTCGATACTATGTTTGATGTTTTTATCTAATACAATTTCTTCAGACAACTCATATAAATTCCCATCTATGCGCACGCGAACATAACCGCTTTTCTTGGCACGGTCTAAAAGCTTTACATGGGTTCCTTTCTTTCCGCGCACAACAGGTGCTAACAACTGAATCTTGCTTCCCTCTGGAAGTTCCATAATCTGATCTGTCATCTGATCGACGGTCTGCTTCTTGATCTCCCGGCCGCATTTTGGACAATGTGGAATTCCTACTCGCGCATACAATAATCGAAAATAATCATAGATTTCGGTCACAGTACCTACGGTAGATCGTGGATTTCGGTTCGTCGACTTCTGATCTATTGAAATCGCCGGTGAAAGTCCTTCAATACTCTCCACGTTCGGTTTTTCCATCTGTCCCAAAAACATGCGCGCATAAGAAGACAAGGACTCCATGTATCTTCTCTGCCCTTCCGCGTAGATTGTGTCAAATGCAAGAGAAGATTTTCCAGAACCACTCAGCCCAGTCAACACTACCATTTGATCTCTCGGGATATCTAAATCCACATTTTTCAGATTATGCTCATTTGCCCCTCGGATTTTAATATATTTTTTTTCCCTTTCATCCATCTTATTTCTTGCTTCCTATTCTGTATCGTTCAAATATTTCTTTAATTCTATCAGCTGATCTCTCAGTTCTGCTGCCGCTTCAAAATTAAGATCTGCCGCAGCTTTTTTCATTTGCTTCGTGGCTTTATTGATCAATTTTTCCAATTCTTCACGGCTCATTGATTCTGGGTCTTTCTCAAGACGCATCTTTTCGCTTTCCACTTTCTTCGAGATACTGATCAAATCACGCACTGCCTTCTTTATCGTCTGCGGTGTAATTCCATGTTCTTCGTTGTATTTCATCTGAATCTGTCGACGTCGTTTCGTCTCTTCTATCGCTATCCGCATCGAATCCGTCATGTGGTCCGCATACATGATTACATGTCCCTGCGCATTACGTGCAGCTCGTCCTATGGTCTGAATCAGAGAAGTCTCAGAACGAAGAAAGCCCTCTTTATCCGCATCCAATATCGCAACCAATGTTATCTCCGGAATATCCAATCCTTCTCGCAAAAGGTTGATTCCCACCAGCACATCAAACACATCCAGACGCATATCACGTATGATCTCGGTTCGCTCTAATGTATCAATATCAGAGTGTAAATATTTTACACGGATTCCCACTTCACGCATATAATCCGTCAAATCTTCTGCCATTCGCTTCGTCAATGTCGTGATAAGAATCTTATTCTTTTGTGCAATTTCTTTCTTCACTTCTCCGATCAAATCATCAATCTGTCCGTCTACTGGTCTTACTTCCACCTCTGGATCCAAAAGGCCCGTCGGTCGAATGACCTGCTCTGCGCGCAGAAGCTCATGTTGTTCTTCATATTCTCCCGGCGTGGCCGACACGAACAGCACTTGATCAATTTTGCTCTCAAATTCTTCAAAACATAGTGGACGGTTGTCCTTCGCCGACGGCAAGCGGAAACCGTAATCCACAAGCGTTCCCTTTCGGGATTGATCTCCATGATACATCGCTCCGATCTGCGGAATTGTCTTATGCGACTCGTCAATCAGCATCAAAAAATCATCCGGGAAATAATCAATCAATGTCTGTGGCGGTTCGCCCTTTGCAAGCCCCGTCAAATGTCTGGAATAATTCTCAATTCCAGAGCAAAATCCTGTCTCCCGCATCATCTCTATGTCAAAATTGGTGCGCTCCGCAATTCTCTGGGCTTCTAACAGCTTATCTTCGCCTTTAAAATAACGCACCTGTTCTTCTAATTCCTTTTCAATCTCTACGATGGCTTTTTCCATCTTCTCTTTTGATACAACGTAATGAGAAGCCGGATAAATAGCCACATGCTGAATCACATTGATAATTTCCCCAGTCAAGGTATCAATCTCTGTGATTCTGTCAACTTCATCTCCAAAAAATTCAACTCGATATGCTATCTTTTCTGAATAAGCCGGAAAAATCTCAACAACGTCTCCCCGCACACGGAACGTTCCACGCTGAAAATCCATGTCATTTCTGTCATACTGAATCTCAATCAATTTCTTCAGTACTTCGTCACGGTCTTTGATCATTCCCGGTCGCAGGGAAATTACCATCTCCTGATAATCGATTGGTGAACCCAGACCATAGATGCAAGACACACTGGCAATGATTATGACATCCCTTCGCTCCGAAAGAGCTGCTGTTGCTGAGTGGCGAAGTTTATCAATCTCATCATTAATCGCAGAATCTTTCGCAATGTAGGTGTCCGAAGACGGAACGTACGCCTCTGGTTGATAATAATCATAGTAGGATACAAAATACTCCACTGCATTCTCCGGGAAGAACTCCTTGAATTCTCCGTAGAGCTGGGCTGCCAGGGTTTTATTGTGAGCGATGATGAGTGTTGGTTTATTTAACTGTTCGATAACGTTTGCCATGGTAAAAGTCTTAC